>JBFILE010000317.1:0-4835 GCA_041599855.1 Thermoplasmatota archaeon | reverse complement strand
GGGTTTCCACCCATGTCGACACGCTCGTGGTCGGGCTCAAGGGTGCGCGCCACGTACTCGTCGTCAAGTTCGTAGTAGGTGGCCCAGTGGGACCCGGACACGGTAGGGGCGATGAGGAAGGTGATCAGGATGAGGGCGACGGGTACCGTACGCACGGGAATGCCTCCAGTATCCCGAGGGGCACTGGGGGCATGATAAGGTTCACCCTATCCTGTCAGGTGCGGAAGGGTCGGGCACTTGGCGAAATCCGGGGTGGCCCGCCCATGTGCCGAGGAAAAACGGCCGCCGAACCCCTGCGCCACACCTGGCGGGGATCGACCCCCCTTGCACCCTTCCGCCAGACCACCCCCCATGGCACCCTGAAGGAGGCCACGGGTCGCGTCCGTGGGCACGCCGGGACCGCTACCGGCCATGAGCCACTGCCGCGCCCCGGTAGCGGCTGCATGCGGCAGGTCCGGGAGTCCGGTCAGCGGAATCCCGCATCGTACACGACATCGCCGGCCTTCACGACCTTCCACGCGTTGTTCGATCCGAACCGGTAGCCGAGGTGCTTGTGGCTGAACGCGTCGAGGATGACGACGTCCCCGAGCTTCCCATGCTCGATGGATCCCACGTGATCCTCGCGCCCGTTCGCGGCGGCACTGTTCATGGTGGCGCCGCTGATGGCCTGCGCGGGCGTCATGCGCATCTGGTGGCAGGAGAGGGCAATGGCGAACTGCATGTTGTCGCACCATGCGTTCGGGTTGAAGTCGGTGGCGAGGGCGACGGCGCATCCCGCGTCCATGAGGGCGCGCGCGTCCGCATACGGCGCCCGCAGGGTGAATGCGGTCGCGGGGAGGAGCACCGGGATGACTCCCGCCGCCATCAGGGCTTCCCGGTCCGCCTCATCGGCAAAGAGCAGGTGGTCCGCGCTGGTTGCGCCGAGTTCCGCCGCCAATTGGCTGCCGCCGGAGTGGGCGAGTTCGTCCGCGTGCACCTTGAGCTTGTAGCCGCGGTCGAGGGCGGCCTGCAGGATGAGTCGGCTGGAGTCCACGTCGAAGACGCCTTCCTCGCAGAACACGTCCACGAAGTCGGCGCGGTCCCCGACATCCGGCAGCATGTCGTCCACGACGTGCTTCGCGTAGGCGTGGTCGTCCGGGAACTCGGGCGGGATGGCGTGGGCGCCAAGGAATGTGGGCACGATGTCGATGGCGTGCCGGGTGGCGGCCCGCTGCATCACGTCGAGGCTTTTCATCTCGGAATCCTTGTCGAGGCCGTACCCGGTCTTCACTTCCACCGTGGTGCAGCCGTGTTCGAGGAACCGGTCGAGGCGGCCGAGGAGGAGTTTCAGGAGTTCCGCGGGGGTCGCTTCTCGCGTGGCGCGCACGCTGCTCAGGATGCCGCCGCCGGCCTTCAGGATGTCCGCGTACGCGGCGCCCTGGAGGCGCATCTCGAACTCGTCCGCCCGCTCGCCCGCGAAGACCGCATGGGTGTGGGCGTCCACGAGGCCCGGGATGACGCATCGGCCGCCGGCGTCAATCCGATTTTTCAGTTCGTCGCGCCATTTGCGCTCCATCTGGGGGATGGGTCCGACCTCGGCGACGTGGCCGTCCTCGATGGCGAGGGCGACGTTGCGCTGGATCGCGAGGTCCTGCATCTCGTCGGCGCCGTGGCGGACGCCGCCCTTCAGGGTGCACAGTTCCCCGATGTTGGTGATGAGGACATCACCCACGGGGCCCGACCTCCGTTTCGCGGCGGCTGCGGCGGGCGTACCGGGCTTCGCCGAGACCGGCGAGGAATGCCATGGCCGTGTAGGCGGCGGCTCGGCTCGTGCGCCCGTCGCGGTCGTCGAGGCTCGGTGCCGTTTCCACGATGCAGGCGCCCGCGACCTTGCCGGACGCGGCGAGGAGGCGCGTGAGGGTCATGAGTTCCCGGGTCGTGAAGCCGCCGGGCGTGGGCGCGCTGACGCCGGGTGCGTACGCGGCATCGAGGACATCCATGTCAATCGACAGGTAGAATCGCCTGGGCCCGTCGAGGGCGCGGGCCAGGGCCTTCTCGACGGTGGTGGCGAGGCCGGATTCCGCAACGTCGTCCGGTGTCATGACGAGGACGCCGTCGTCGAGGGCGCGCTTCCCGTAGTGGGCGCTGGTCGCGAATTCGCGGATGCCCACCTGCACGAGGTTGCGCGAGTCGATCCGGGAGTCGTCGAGGAGGAGCCGGAAGGGACTGCCGCTCGTGACGTACTCGGCTTCCCGCATGTCGAGATGCGCGTCCAGGTTGATGACGCCGAGTTTCGTGTCGGGGCCCGTGTTCCCGCGGATCAACGGGTCCGCGAGGCTGTGGTCGCCGCCAAGGCAAAGGGGGATGGCGCCGGATTCCGCGATCTGTCGTGCGGCGCGCTCGACGGCGCGGTGGGCGTCCGGGACGCTCTTCCCGGTCACGCGCACGTCCCCCCAGTCGGCGACGTCGATCTCGAAGCCGCCGTCCTGGAACGTGAAGGGTTTCAGGGTGGCAAGCTGTTGGCGGATGGCGGCGGGGCCGGCACGGGCGCCGGGCCGTCCGATGACGGTGGCGTCGAATGGCACGCCGAGGAGGCCCACGTGGGCGCCGTTCCTGGGACCGCTCGTGATCATCTGCGCGAACACGAAGTCCTTGGGGTCGCTCGTGCGCTCATTCCACGGTGGGGGCGCGGTGAACGGGCTCGGCTCTTGGGGCACGAGGGCTGGAATGCGGGGCGGGCTTGTAGGGGTTTCGGGAGCCATGGGGTGGGGAGCCGGGTCGGAGACGGTGAGTGGGAGGAGTCCGGGGGGTTTGCGGGGACCCGTTGCGGGTCGAGGTTGTATTTCGACTTCCATCGACACGGAGCAACGGAGCTACGGAGGAACGGAGGCTGAGATGGATCGGTTGGGTGGGGGGTCACCCACCTACCGGTTGGTTTCATCTCCGTTGCTCCGTTGCTCCGTTGCTCCGTGGCGATTGGAAGTGGGAATATGACCTCGTTCCGCAACACGACCGGAGTCATCAGTCACTCCATCGGCCGCTTCACACCCCGCTCCTCCGCCACCCGCTGCGCCTTCTCATACCCCGCATCCGCGTGCCGGATGACGCCCATGCCGGGGTCACTGAGGAACACGCGCTCCGCCTTGCGCCGCGCGCGATCCGTCCCGTCGAGGACGACGGTCATTCCGGCGTGGATGCTGTACCCGATGCCGACGCCGCCCCCGTGGTGGAGTGCGACGACGTCGGCGCCGGCGGCCGTGTTCACCAAGGCGTTCAGCAGCGGCCAGTCGGCGATGGCGTCGGATCCGTCCTGCATGCCTTCGGTTTCGCGGTAGGGGCTTGCGACGCTGCCGGAGTCGAGGTGGTCGCGGGTGACGGCGATGGGTGCGGTGAGTTCGCCGTTCGCGACCATCTCGTTGAAGCGGAGGGCGGCGAGGTGGCGTTCCCCGTATCCGAGCCAGCAGACGCGGGCGGGGAGGCCTTGGAATGCGACGCGTTCCTCGGCGAGGCGGATCCAGCGTGCGAGGCTTTCGTCCTTGGGGAAGAGGTCGAGGACGGCCTTGTCGGTGGCGTAGATGTCGGCCTTGTCGCCGGAGAGGGCGAGCCACCGGAAGGGACCGCGGCCTTCGCAGAACTGGGGGCGGATGTACAACGGGACGAAGCCGCCGACGTCGAAGGCGTTCGCGACGCCCGCGTGGCGTTGGACCTGGCCGCGGATGTTGTTTCCGTATTCGAAGGCGATGGCGCCGCGTTCCTGCATGGTGAGGACGGCGCGCCAGTGGGCGGCCATGGTTGCGTACGATGCCTTGGTGTAGGCGGCGGGGTCGGTGGCGCGGAGGGTGAGGGCGTCGGCGAGGGGCATGCCCATGGGGATGTAGCCGTTGAGTTCGTCGTGGGAACTGGTCTGGTCGGTGACGATGTCGGGAGTGACTCCGCGGTGGACGAGTTCGGGGAGGATGTCGCCGGCGTTCCCGACGAGGCCGACGGAGTATGCGCGCTGGTCCTTGGCGGCGTCGAGGACGAGGCCGAGGGCTTCGTCGAGGTCGTGGCTGATGGCGTCGCAGTAGCGTTCGGCGACGCGGCGGGTGGCGCGGGTTTCGTCGACTTCGACGGCGAGGCATGCGCCGCCGTTCATGGTGACTGCGAGGGGTTGGGCGCCGCCCATGCCGCCGAGGCCTGCGGTGAGGGTCCATTTGCCGTTGAGGGTTCCGTCGTAGTGTTGGCGGGCGAGTTCCGCGAGGGTTTCGAATGTGCCTTGGATGATGCCTTGGCTTCCGATGTATTGCCAGGCGCCGGCGGTCATCTGGCCGTACATGATGAGGCCTTCTCCCTCGAGTTTGCGGAAGGTTTCCCAGTCGGCCCAGTGGGGGACGAGGTGGCTGTTGGCGATGAGGACGCGGGGGCTCATGTCGTGGGTGCGGAAGCGGCCGACGGGTTTCCCGCTCTGGATGAGGAGGGTCTCATCCGATTCCAGGGTGCGGAGGTTCTGGATGATGGCGTCGTAGGCGGCCCAGTTGCGGGCGGCGCGTCCGGTGCCGCCGTAGACGATGAGGCGTTCGGGGTCTTCGGCGACGCCGGGGTCGAGGTTGTTGTTGAGGAGTCGTAGGATGGCTTCCTGGGGCCAGTCCTTGCATTGGAGGCGGGTGCCGGTGGGTGCGCCTTGGAACTCGTTTTTCCAGATGGCGCTCACGGGGCCGATGGGGGCCTTGGGCATGAGGGCGCTGACTGCGGTTCAGCGTGATAAAGCAAGGTTGTGGGGAGGGGCGCGCGTGCGGGGCGCGCGAGGGGATCGTGAGGCGGGATCGGGGGCACGGGCGGGGAAAAGGGGTGGCCGGGCGCGGGATGCGTGCCGGGGC
>JBFILE010000316.1:0-4838 GCA_041599855.1 Thermoplasmatota archaeon | reverse complement strand
GGTCACGGTGGAAGGCGCGACCTTGAAACTGGACAAGCCGTACCTGGTCATGGCAACGCAGAACCCGGTCGAGCAGGAAGGGACGTACCCCCTCCCCGAAGCCCAGATGGACCGGTTCCTCATGAAGCTCAGCGTCGGGTACCCGAACCGGGCGGATGAGGCCGAGATCCTGAAGCGCAGGATCTTCCGTGGGAAGGACGACGTGGACGTGCAGGCGGTCTCGAACCCGAAGCAGATCCTCACCATGCAGAAGATCGTGGAAGGCATCTACATCTCCCCTGCCCTCGTCGACTACATCGCCGACATCGTGGTGCGCACCCGTGAGCACCCCGACATCTACGTCGGGTCCTCGCCTCGTGGGTCCCAAGCCATCTTGAAGACGTGCCGGAGCTTCGCCGCCATGCGTGGCCGCGACTACGTCACGCCGGACGACATCAAGTACACCGCGCCGCACACCATCGCCCACCGGATCATCCTCCGGCCGGAAGCGAAGATCCGCGGCGTGGACCCCCACGACGTCGTGAAGGAGATCCTCGCCGAGGCCCCCGTCCCGACGGTGTAGACCGGAGCGTGAAGACCCCCTTGACCTGCCCCGTCGGAACCCCTGGTCGGCGCGCACCGCGCGCCACGTGCGCCCTGCGCGCCCTGCGAGCGCTCCGTGCCTCGCGAGCGCCCAGCGCCGTGCACGCCGGGTTCCGCCCGTCCGCCGTCCAGGACGGCACACGCGTCCCCGCATCCCCCCTGCCCTCCGCGGTGATGCTCCGGTGCTGACGTTCAAGGGGTGGGTCACCCTTGCCGGGTCCATCCTCGGCATCCTTGCCGGCCTCATCCTCGACAACCCGGTTTTCCTCGCCGCGGGCCTTGCCTTCCTCATCGTCATCGCGGTCTCCGGCTTCCTCCTGAAGCGGGTGGACCTGAAGGCGAAGCGGACCGTAAGCGCCGACACCCTCGAAGAGGAGGGCGAGGTGCGCGTCACCCTCACCATCGACACCCGCGGCGGACGCGGATTCGCCGAGGTGCGGGACACATTGCCCGGCCTCGTCGAAGTCAAGGAAGGATCGAACTTCCGGATGGCGAGCGTAGGCGACGACTCCCTGGAACTCAAGTACACGGCGAAGTTCCCGGTGAAGGGCCGCCACATCCTCGGCCCCGTGCGCGTCCGCGTCCGCGACGTCTTCGGCTTCTTCCATGACGACCAGGACATCCTGACCCGCGACCTTGTCACCGTGTACCCGCGGTCGTACGACCTGAAGGACGCCCTCGTCCGGTCCCGGTTCGCCATGATGGTGGGCGGGGACTTCATGGTCGGCCAGCCCGGCTACGGGTCCAGCTTCTTCGCCCTGCGCGAATACCAGATCGGGGACGGGTTCCGTGACATCAACTGGAAGGCGAGTGCCCGCAGCATGCCGAAGCTCATCGTGAACCAGACGGAGCGCGAGAGCCAGGCCCGCATCACCATCATCTTCGACGCCCGCGAAGCCGCCCTCGCCGGCACGCCGCGGGACAACGCGAGTGTCCACGGGTCCCGCGCGGCCACGAGCATCGCGAACTTCGTGCTGAAACGGCGGAACCGCATCCGGCTCCTCCTCTACGGCGAAGGTCTCGACGAGCCCCGCCTCCGCGGCGACAAGCAGCTCATCAGCCTCAACGAGTCCCTCGCGGACCTCCAGTGCAAAGGCTCCATGACCCTCGGCGAAGTCGTCGAGGACATCCTCCCGTCCCTCAAGAGCAAGGCGCCCATCCTCATCGTGACGAATCTCCTCGACGACCCGACCATCCCGGATGCGATCCGGACCCTTCGGGCGTATGAGGCGAAGGTCCTCGTCATGAGCCCGTCCAGCCTGTTCTCCCTCGAGAAGGCCGGTGTGCCCCTCGACAGCTTCGACTACGACCTCACGAAGCTGGAGCGCGAGGAACTCATCGCGCAGCTCAAGGGATTCGGCGCCTGGGTCGTGGACTGGCGCCCCGACGAACCCCTGACCGTGACCCTTGCCCGGGAGGCGATGCTCCAATGAGGGGAGGCCCCGCCCCGGCGCCCGAGCCCGTCCCCGTCACCGTACGCACCGTGGACGGCAACGTGGCCGTCGGACCCCACCGGATGCTTGCCCTCGTCGGGTTCATCCTCCTTGCGGGCGCTGCGGCCTTCCTCGCCTACCGCGTCGACGCCCGCGTCCTCTGGTTCCTTGATGTCCGCATCGTGTTCCCCATCGTTGCCGTCATCCTGGCCCTTGCAGTCCCGTTCATCGTCCGCAAGGGCGACGCGCGGTGGGTTGCCGGCCATTCCGTCCTGACCGCGGCACTGTTCGCCCCCGTCATCCAGGGCGTCCCGGACACGGTGGAATGGATCCTCGCCCTTGTAGCGGGACTCGGCCTCGTCCTCTACGTGGAGAACTTTGCGGCCGCCCGCCGGCTCGCGGCGCTGTTCGAGGAGGCCCCACCGGGTGCCGAGGAGGACCTGAAGCAGGTGACGGAATCCATGCGCCGCGCCGAATGGCTGCCCCTTGCCGTCGCGTCCGGCGCCCTGCTCCTCATCGTTCTCGCCGCCCCCCTCCTGTACTTCCCGATCAGCGGGGGCCTTGTGGAAAGCCTTGAAGCCCGCGGCCTCGTGGGCGCCGCCGCAGCCGGGGGCGTCCTCGCGACCGGCCTCGGCGTGTTCGCCTACTTCCGCCACCGTCGGCCCGAACCCCCGGCGGATGCGGACGCGACGTGAGGGACGGCCGTGCCGACCTCCCGTGCCCCCGGATTCCCGGCGCCCGTCCTCGCGGCGCTCATGATGCTTCTCGCCGGATGCGCGTCGTCCTCGACCGTCCACGAGATTGAGGCGCCGGACCCCGCATCCGCGGTCCCCGAACCCCGCATCGTGCCTCCTGTCCTCCCCGGCGTCGAGGAGGC
The DNA here is from genome assembly GCA_041599855.1 of Thermoplasmatota archaeon. Lineage (GTDB taxonomy): Archaea > Thermoplasmatota > SW-10-69-26 > JACQPN01 > JAJPHT01 > JBFILE01. The sequence goes on along the minus strand of JBFILE010000316.1, from coordinate 1,946 downwards.
GGACGCGGAACCCACCGGCGACCCGGCGCCCTCGGACAACAACAACGACCCGGCACCCGACAAGGAGGATCCCCGGCCCGACCGACAGCCAGCCGGCGGGAACGAAACCGGCGAGCCCGGCGACCCCAACCCGGGTCCCAACGATCCGAACGGGACCCGTTCCGCCGACCCGCCCGAAGGGTCACCCCCTGGCCACGGAACCCGGAACGCCACCGAGGACATCGGCACGCCCGTGTACGCGTGGACAGTCGGCGACTACTGGGTGTACGCCTACGACAGCGCCGATTCGCGCACCCTCACCCGCCTCGATGTCATCGCGGTGACGAACACCACGTACTCCGTCCTCTACCGGCGGAGCGTGGGCGCACGCGAACTCGCAAACGAGACCCGGATCTACGCGCGGGCGAACCTCACGTGGGAAGGCGCCGACAACCAGAACGTGTTCTTCCCCATCAAGGAAGGCGGGAACCGGACGTTCGTCCGCGGCAACGTGTCCAGCCGCGTCATCATGGAAGCCGACAACAAGGTCACGACGGAGGCCGGGGAATTCATGGCGCACCGCATCCTTCAGACGGTGACCCTCCCCGACGGCCACCGCGTCCACCTCTGGTACTGGTACGCGGACGACGCGCGCAATGCGGTCCTCTGGTCGAATGCGGACGGCACCGTGTTCAACCGGCTCATCGAATACCGTCGTTGACACCTGCGCGGGGGCCAGAACCGCCATGAACCCGCGCGCCTCGATTACGGGCGATACCATGACCGTGTACAAGGTGGTCGACATGGTGGGCACGTCCGGGACGAGTGTCTCCGACGCCATCCGGGGCGCCGTCTCACGCGCGAGCGAGACGCTGGAGGATCTCAAGTGGTTCGAGGTGAAGGAGATCCGGGGCGCCCTAAAGGACAGTGAAGTCCTCGAATACCAGGTGAAGCTCCAGATAGGGTTCACCGTCCACGCCCACGGGAATGGGGCATCCGGGAACCCCGTCAGCCACAAGACGAAGGGCGGTAGCCGTGCCGCCCGGAGCACGGCGGCGCAGACGGCCGCCAAGGCGGGCGAGCACAAGCGGGACGACCTCGCCCGCAACATCCGGAAACAGCCCTGATCCGTGCTCCGCAGGTGACTCCGCCGGACCTGCAACTCCGAAAACGGGCTCCGTTGCCGTTATATATGTGGAAAGCTTCCCCGGCTTTCGCCCGAGAGGTTGCCCCCGCACGCGAGCCGCGTGCCGCGGGAAATTCCGGGCTCAAAACCCCTGAGGTTACCATCATGGCTCACACCGCCCGCATCTCCCTCGCCGGTACCGACCCCAAGAAGGTCGACGGCGTCTGCGTCCAGATCAAGACCATCAGTGAACGCACCGGCGTCAACATGTCCGGCCCCATCCCGCTCCCCACGAAGCGCCTCACCGTCCCCGTACGCAAGGCGCCCAGCGGCGACGGTGCCGAAACGTACGACCACTGGCAACTCCGCGTCCACAAGCGCCTCATCGACATCGACGCCGACGAGCGCGCCCTCCGCCAACTCATGCGCATCCAGGTCCCGGACAGCGTCAACATCGAAATCGTGCTCCGCACGTGATTCCTTCCGACGCCGTGACTTTGCGGCCCAGCTTCGCGGGCATAGCCCGCTACGCTGGAAGGTCACGACGTCGGGCGAGGGGGCTGCCGCCCCCTCGCGCACCCCCGCCTTCGCTTGCTTGGCTGGGGATTTTTTCCAAGTTTGATTGTGAATTGCTGCGGGTGGGGCTGTGGCCCCCTCTTTGCGGCGTAGCCGTGAAGGGGCAGACGTGCGACCGACGCGAAGCGGAGGGAGTACGTCGGCCTTGCGCACCTCCGCCTTCGCTTGGTCGGCTGGGGACTACTTTTTTGTCGTTTGATGGGGTGTGGTTGTGCTCCGGGGTGTGGCCGTTGGCCAGCGAGCGAGGGGATGCCGAGGGAGTGCG
>JBFILE010000315.1:0-4840 GCA_041599855.1 Thermoplasmatota archaeon | reverse complement strand
GGCCCCCCATGGTCACACCCACCCCTCGCGGCCCGCGCCATCTTCGTCAACCCGGCAGGGTCAAGCCGGAGTTCAGGCGGTCCCCCCTCACTTGGCGACGCTGGCCGGGATGCCGTTGTCGCTGAACTCCCCATCATGGGGGGCCGAATCCACCGCGCCCGACATCGGCGTCATGTCCGTCCGCTTCGGAGCAGGGGCATCCTTCCCTCGCGGTGCCACCTCATCGAAGTGGAGGGCATCACACTCGAGGGGCCCGTTCACAACGGCATCAGGCCCCAGCACCACGACGCCATGGACCCGTGCCGGTCCGACCGCCGCGCCCTTGGCGAGGGTGAGGTCCCCGTGGACGATGAGCGGCTCCGTGATCGACGCGTTCGCTCCGAGACGCGCGTCCCCATGGACCTCGATCGGGCACCGGAGTTCGCATCCATCTTCCAGCACGAGTTTGCCGTGGACGGCGAGGCCGCCGGGGAAGACCGCGGCCCCTCCGATCTGGACGTCGCCCCTCATGCGCGCTGCCGGCTGCCGGGCGGGGACCTGGGAACCGGTGGTCGAACCGTGCGCGCGATTCGCAGAATCCTCCGCCATGGCCTCGGCCTTCGTGGCATTCCTCCCGGAGTCGTGGAGATTGTCATGTCGGGCCGCGTTGGCGATCATTTCCACTTCCGTGGTTTCGCGTCGCCGGCTGCGACCGCGCATGATGGCTCGAACGATGAGCGCGAAGATGAGCGTTGCAAGGAGTGCCCCGAGTGCGAGGCGGGCGATGTTCACAGCCGCACCTCCTTGGTCGCGTTCGGATCGGGCGCTCCTGCATGGATTCCTCGGCGGGCGACGAGCTTCATCATCCGGCGCTTCCCGTCGTCGGTGACGAGGGGACCTTCGATGCGGGCTTCCTTGGCGCGCGCGCCGTGGCCCCATCGGATGCTTCCGCGGACGTCAAGCGGGCCATCGATGACGACTCCGGCGTCCACGATGGCATCACGGAGGGTCGTCACGCCTCCGCCGACGTGGGCGTCCTTGCCGATGGTGATCCGGCCGCCCGCGTGGATGCTTTCCCGCGTGTTGCTGCCGGGCGCAATGGTGAGGTCACCGTCCGTGGCGATGCTGGCTTTCGGCACGTCGGGCTCGCGCGGCGGTAGCTCGGTTCGCGGGACCGGTGTCGGGGTCGCCTCGTTCGCGGCGGGTGCCGGCGGCGCGGGCTTGGACGGGGCAGTCTTGGGCGTGGGCGCGTCCCGCTCCGCGGGCTTCGGTTTCAGCGCCTGCTCGTCGGTAGAGAGTTTCCTGACCTTGTAGCTCAATCCATTTCCCTCCGTTTGACCGCGACGGGACGCGCGGCGGGACCGCACGGCTGCCGATCCGGATCAACAGAACGGCAGCGACCCGGGATGCATGGTCCGCGGGTGTCGAACCCCATCGGGGGGGCCAGGGCGGTGGTAACGGTTGTGAGTCAGGAGCAGAACAGTCGACGAAAAAGGTGGCCCGACACGGAGTCGGGCCGACATCAGAGACCGCGTCCGCGGAGTTCCTTGACGAGGCCTTTCACGTCGTGGACAAGGGTCGCCGTCACGCCGAGGGTGTAGGGGCCTTTCGGGCGGCCGTCCGTGACGTAGCCGATCACCGGCTTCTGGGAGGCGAACGCGTACCCGAGGAGGAACGCGACGTTCTCGTCCACCTGCGGACCGTCCAGGACCGCGATCACGACCGTCGATTCCTGCAGCGCGACAAGGGATCGCGTGAAGTAGTCCTCGGAGGAGGCGTCCACGCCGACATCCCCCACCTGAAGATGGGGGCTGAAAAGCTGGCTTCCCTTGAACTGGCCCCGGGACACGATCTCAAGCTGGACAAGGATCTTGTCGATGACGCCGAGTGCGCCGTCGCCCGCTTCGGGGGCGGCGAGGAAGATGGGGCGGGCCATGGCCGGGCGATGGCGCGACGGGTCTTGAAGGAAACGCCGCCGCGCCAGCCGGATGTGCGCGGTGCACGCGGGCGCGGACCCGTCATGCATCGGCCGCGCACGGCCGCTCATGGACCCCGCGCGGCCACGGCGCCCTCAGATGCCCTTCACGGTGCCGCCGTCAACGAGCAGCGTCTGCCCCGTGATGTACCGGGCGCGCTCGCTCGCAAGGAAGGTGACGGCGTCCGCGATCTCCTCGGGGCGACCCATGCGTCCGAGGGGAATGTCCGCCGTCCGCTCCGCGATGATCTCGGCTTCACTCCGGCCGTCAAGCTGTGCCCGCGCCCGCAGGATCGCATCCGTGCGCGCCGTCGCCGTCCAGCCCGGGCACACGTTGTTGATGCGGATGCGCTTGGGGGCCAACTCGCTCGCGAGGCTTTTCGCGAGGCCGATGACGGCCGGCCGCAGGGCATTGGAAAGGAGCAGGTTCGGGATGGGTTGGCGCACGCTCGTGGATACGATGTTCACGATGCTGCCGGCGTGATGGTCCGGCGTCCGCGGGTCCGGCTTCTCCAGGATGGGGAGGGCGTGGCGGATGGCGCGCACGTTGGACATGACGGTCAACTGGAACGCCTTCAGCCACGCGGCATCATCAAAATCCGCGAAGGTGCCGGATGGGGGACCGCCGGCGTTCGTGACGAGCACGTCGAGGCGGTCGCCGAATTCCATGGCGGCCGCGGAGATGAAGCGCTCGATGTCGCGGTCGTTCGTGACGTCGGCGACGACGGCTTCCACGCGCGCCCCTGTTGCCTTCCGGATGTCATCCGCAGCCGCGCGGACACGCTTCTCGTCCCGGGCACAGATCGTGACCCCGGCGCCTTCGAGGGCGAATGCCATCGCGCACGCTTTCCCGATACCTTCGGATGCGGCCATGATGGCCACGGATTTGCCCTTAAACCCAAGGTCCATGGACGCCCGCAGTGCGGGAGGTGCGCTTAAGGATGTGGCCTCCCCGCGGGGCTCATTCCTCTTCGCCGAGGACTTCCTCGCCATCGTATTCGTCATCGTATTCGATGGTGGATTCGTCATCGGACTCCTGAACTTCGTCCGGGATGGCGCCGGGGGCAGCGCCGCTTGCGCGATGCTCGCGGGCCGCGGCAACAGCGGCGTCGATGAGGGCATCCACGCCTTCGCCGGTCAAGGTCGAGGTGCGGTACCGACCTTCAGGCGTCTTGCGCGCGACCTCGTCGATGTCCCCCTTGTTCTCGGCGACGAGGATGGGGATGCCGCGGAAGCGCTCGCGCACGTCCGCGAGGAGGGCCTCCTGCGCTTCGAGCGTGTACCCGCAGTACTCACTCGGGTCGAGGATGAAGATGACTGCATTCCCGAGGTGCTTGAGGGCCAGGATCGCCTGGAGCTCGATGGGGTTCCGGTCCTCGAGTTCCCGGTCGAGGAGACCGGGCGTGTCCACGATCTGGATGCTCTCCGTCGCATACGTGCCACGGGCGACTTCGCGATGCCCGACGATGATGCCTTTCGTCGTGAACGGATACGAGGCGACCTCGGGGGTGCCCGTGGAGATGCGGGCGACGAAGCTGGACTTGCCGACGTTCGGGTACCCGGCGACGACGATCGTGGTGCCTTCCGCGTCGATGGCGGGCAGCTTCTTCATGGCCTCGCGGGCCTCGTTGAGGAAGATCAGGTCCTTGCCGACCTGGTGGAGGAGGGACGCGATGCGACCGTAGAACCGCTTGCGCGCCGCGATGATGGGCTCATCCGTGTACAGCTTCTTGATCTCGTGGGCCACGCCGTCCCCCACTTCAGTGACGCGCGCCCGCACCCATGTGAGGGCGCCGAGGCTCTTGCGCATCTTGTCCACGTTTGCGACGACCTGGATGAGTTCCTGGTAGAAGGGCGGCAGGTTCCCGAAACTCGGGAAGCTCTTGACATACCGGTCGAACTGGGCGTCGATGGTGTTCTGGATGCTCCGGATGCGCGCGATCTCCGTGCCCTTGAACCGGTTGAAGGAATCGTGACTCGGCGTCGTGACCTTGCCCGCCCGCTTGAACACCTTGTCGACCAACTCGTCCGCGGTGAGAATGGTCGGGATGGATCGGAAATGGAGCATGGTCGCCGGCGGGGTATCCGCGCGTGCTTTTAAAGAATGCGGTCGACCGCGCGAGGTGTGGCGGCAGCGGGACAGGCGACCCTGATGCCTGCGTTCAGGAATCCCCCGGCACGTCGTGCCGCCACGGAAACGGTTGGAACCTGCGATCCGTTCGGATCGACTCGTCACATCCAGCAGATCTTGATGTCGAGTCGGCCGGATTCCACGACCACGAACGGGCTGGACTGGAACTGGACGGTCCAGAGTTCGTCGGTTCCCCATTCGGCGGTGGACGCCGGCTGATGGATGCTGAACCCGGCGCGCCACTGGGTTGTCTGGGCGCGGACCGTTTCCCCGGCCGGATTCCGGACCTGGATGAGGGTGTCCCCCGTATTCACGGGCCGGCCGGTGATCTCGTGGGTGAGCACGGTGGCTCCTTGGGAGGGCCCGTAGAATGTCCGGAACCCGGGGGTGCCGAAATCGAACGTGAACGTCAGTGAACACGTTTCGGCAAGCGCATCTGTCGCGCCGAGGCCGGCAGCCTCCAGGACGTCATCCACGCGCGCCGCCCCGGACTCCGGGCGCACGAGGTCGTGGGCGTCAACGGAGGGCGTCGCCGCAGCGGACGACAGGGCGGGCTGGGTCGCGAGCACGAGGACGACGAGCCAGGTCGCCCCGTGAACGAGGGTGCGCATCAGGGGGCCAGAGGCGTACGACCGCATAAGGATTGAACCGAAACCGTATGCCGGGGGGGTAGTGCCAAGGTAAGGAAATTCGCGCGGGGATGTGTCGCCTCCAGCGGGCGGCGGCGCGGGTGGAGGGGTGGGGTGCAGGTCGCG
>JBFILE010000314.1:0-4841 GCA_041599855.1 Thermoplasmatota archaeon | reverse complement strand
CCGGTGGTCGTGGGCGGCGCCTGCAGCACATCGTCCTCGTCGGATTCGCGGTCCATGGGGGATCGCGCGACGGACGCTGCAAGGTCCACGGCCTTGACCACGGTCGAAGGGGACATCCGCTCCGGAGCCGGGGCCGGAGTCGTCGGGGCCTCCATCGGCGTGGGCGGTGCCATCGCAACGGGCGCGGGAGGCGTCGGCTTCGCGGTCGTCTTCGCAGTCGTCTTCGCGGCAGGCTTCGCCGTCGCCTTCACGGACGGCTTCACGGTGGGCTTCTTCGGCGACTTCGTAGCCGCTTTGGCCTTTGTCGCCCGCGTCTTCGGCGTGGATTTCGGCGCTGTTTTCAGCGTCGGTTTCGCAGCCTGCTTCGGCGTGGGTTCACCGACGGCTGCCTGAGCCTTCACGATGATGCCGGCGAGTTGCTTCGCACTCAAGCCGTCCACGGTGGCATCGCTCGGGAGCTTCGCAAGCGCCTTCGCCCCCTTGACCCCGGCTGCCGCGAGTTTCTTCGCCGTGGCGGGACCGATTCCCGGAACATCCTGGACATCCATGTGCATCTTGCCGAAGGAAGGGAGGGCCCCTTTTTAATTCCCCGGTTCGGATCACACGGTTTCACGCCATTTGACGGGAGGAATCATGCAGAACGGAAGACGCGGGTTCGTCGCCACAGCAGGTATGCGACGACACCGCCAAGGATGAGGCCTGCGGCGATCCCGAACGGCGCCACCGCCGCAGAGAAACGGCAGTATGCGTCGCCGAGAACGAACCCGAGCGCGAAGTACAAGCCGGTCCAGATGACGCCGCCGATGACGTTCATCGTCCAGAACGTGCGCGGCCGCATGCGTCCAATCCCGGCAAAGAGCGGTCCCACGGCACGCAGCACGAAGGAGAACCGGAAGAGGATGATGGCAAGCGCGCCATACTTCTCGAAGATCAGTTCCGACGCGGTGACGTGCTCGTGGCGGATGCCGAACCGGTGGCCGTGGGTGGCAAGGATGGTGCGGCCCCATCGGAGGCCTGCGTAGTATCCGAGCGCGTCACCGACGATGGCGCCGGTGAGGCTCACAGCGAGCACTGGGAACGCAGCGAGGACGCCGGTACGCGCCAGGGCGGACGACGTGACGAGAACGAGTTGCCCGGGAACGAACGCCCCGATGATGGGAGTCGCCTCCGCCGTGGACGTGACCAGCAGGATGACGTAGGCGAGGTATCCGCCGGGGAGCGTCACGTCCAGACACATGCTCGACCATCCTGAATCGGTCCCACCACTTGAGGCAGCCGGATTCCGCTCTCTTGACGAGCGTCATGCCTGGGGGAGGAAGAGTAGCCCCGTGAGCGAAGGGGGGGTCGGTGCTCACGGGGTTCGTCGAGGCATCCAAGGCCTTGAGCTCCCAGTCCAAGGGGGGGAAAGCGAAATGGAAACCCAAGTAATGGCCCCGGATCAGTAACCTGATACCGGCCAACCTCGACAGTCATTCGAAGTCTCGCGCCCCACATAAATGCTACGTTCGGTCGCCAGTGGTCCGACTCCTTGTCCGCCATGAGCGTCTCCCTGCCCTTGACCCGCACGTTTATGGCCGGAAACCGGCATAGGATCGGGTGATGCCCGAACCGGGCTTGAATGCCAACGGCAACGGCACGGCCGACGCGGCGAAGGCGCCGCGCGCCAACCCGTTGATCGAAAAGCTCGAGAACGACTCCCTCAAACTGATCGACGTGCTCAAGGGCATGCATCAGGGCAAGGAGAACCAGAGCCTGCGCGCCATCGCGGATCGCACGGGCCTCTCGAAGGACGAAGTCAATCGGTACCTGAATCCGCAGGTGCGTGAACTCTACAACCTGGACCGGCTTGTCCACGTACGCACCCGGAACCGCCCCCTCTACAATCACCTGATCGTGAGTGGCCCTCCCTCTGTCGGCAACGACGGCAAATGGGATGGGATCGTCGCGAACACGAGCAAGTTCCCCCTGTTCCACGCGGTCGCCCAACGATACGGGTGGGACGTGAAATTCATCGGCGACCGTGGCCTCATCGTGGACATGGAGTACCGCGGAATCGAGGAACTGGCCGCCGACCGCATGGGCAAGGTCTTCCAGCGGCAGGAACCGATCCTGCATCTGGATTGAGCCCGACCCGGTCACGAACGCGGGGCTCGCTGGCCTCGCCCTTTCCCGTCACCCCCAGCAGGATTGCCGCCGGGGCCGCCACGACCCGGGCCATCCGCGCCCCGGGGGGCCTGTGGCCGCCGGGTGCACGGCAACCTTTATACTGCCTCCGGAGACCGACTGTCGTCCATGCTTCGAGGACTCGACGTGGTTGCACCCCTGCCGGCCGGGACCGGATCCTACGGTCACGGCCCCGCCGAGGCGCACGCCGTGGATCAGGAAACGTTCCACACCCGCGTGCCCGCGTACAGCGTCGGCGCCCTCACCCTCGCCGTCGCCTTCGGCCTCCTCGACGTGTACCAGACGTACCTCGCGTTCCAACTGGTTCCCGGGTTCTATGAGATGAACTTCCTGTCACCGTTCCAGGACCAGATCAACCAGGGCGAATTCGGCGGCGCCCTCGCCCTCAAGATCCTGGCCCTCGCATCGCTCGCCGGCGGCACGCTCTGGATCCACCGCGCGTACCCGGTCGGTAGCTGGATCCACCGCGTGAACAGGACGTTCGTTTTCGGATGGGCATCCCTCCAGGCCCTCGTTGTCATGTTCGGCATCTACAGCCTCTTCCAGTATGCGTCGAGCATCACGCCGGCGTGGATCTGAAACCCCTCGACCCCGCCGCTGGATGACGGCGGACCGGCGTTCATCGAGCTGCCGTCCACGGCGTCGGCGTGCTCCCGGTCGTGACCCCTTGATTCCGATGCCGTCGGGACCGCATCCGCGGCCTGCCCCCGCACCGGATCGAGACATCCTGAACGCTCCACACGTCCGAAGGGGCCACATTTATCCCTTTGACCGCCCCAATGGAACGGGTGATCACCATGCGTGGCATGGGCTACTCCGACTTCATCGAACCCGGCTACAAGCCGAATGCACGCGAACTCGTCGTCGTTTTCCGCCTTGAGAATGAGCCTTGGGCGGATTTCGAACGCACCGCCGGGGGGCTCGCCGCAGAATCCTCCATCGGGACATGGGACCCGCACCTCTCGACCATGAGCGAGGAGGCGCGCAAATACGGGGCCCGCGTCTTCGAGCTGGACAAGGAATCCGGCATCGTGAAGATCGCCTACGGACCCGACCTGTTCGAGGCCGGCAACATGCCGCAGATCCTGTCCAGCGTGACCGGGAACGTGTACGGCCTCAAGGAGGTCAAGCATCTCCGCGTCGAGGACACCATCTTCCCGGAGGGCCTCGCGAAATCCTTCCCCGGACCCCAGGTGGGCCTTGCGGGCATGCGGAAAATCACGGGCGTCAAGCATCGTCCGCTGTTCGGCACGATCGTGAAGCCGAAACTCGGCCTGAGCGCGGAGCGGTGGGCGGAAGCCGCGTACGATGCGTGGGTGGGCGGCCTCGACATCGTGAAGGATGACGAGAACCTCACGAGCATGACGTTCAACCACCACGAGAAGCGCTGGTCCCTCGTTGTCAAGGCGAAGAACAAGGCGGAGCGCGAAACCGGGGAGAAGAAGATCTATTTCGCGAACATCACCGCTCCGGTGACCGAGATGTTCCGCCGCGCCGACTTCCTGCGCGACCTCGGGAACGAGTACGTCATGTACGACATCCTGACGGGCGGCTGGGGCGGACTCCAGGCCCTCCGCGAGCACCTTGACGGCAGGAACACCGGCATCCACGCGCACCGCGCCCAACATGGCGCCGTCACACGAACGCCGTTCCACGGCATCAGCATGCTCGCCATCTGCAGGTGGGCGCGCCTTTGCGGCGTGGACAACCTCCATGCGGGCACAGCGGGCGCCGGCAAGATGGAAGGGGACGTCGAGGAATCCCTCGCGTACTATCACGCCCTCCGCAACGACTGGTACGTGAAACCGGTGGCACCTGTGGCCTCGGGCGGACTCCACCCGGGCGTGGTGCCCATGCTCGTCGACCGGCTCGGAACCGACTTCGCGGCCACGTTCGGCGGCGGCGTCCACGGCCACCCGGACGGGAGCCGCGCGGGCGCCATGGCCGTCCGTCAGGCCCTTGAAGCGAGTCTTGCCGGCACGCCGTTGCCGGAGGCGGCCAAGAAGCATCCTGAACTGGCGACAGCCCTCAAGAAGTGGGGCATGAAGCCGCCGTCGGGCGGGGAGTAGGGCTGCTCGCGGCGCCGGCGGCGCGTGGGAGGCGGAGCCGGTGGCCTCCACATGATCGCGCGGACCGTGTGTGCGGATGTCCCGAAGAGGACCGCCTCCGACGGGGGAAAAAACGCCGGGCGGTGGAGGCCGCCGGTGCCGATCCCCGGGAAGGTGCCGGGAATTGGCGATCGGCCGCGGTCGCTGGCGGTCGGCGGCGAAGCGTCGTCGCATGGGTATCCGAATCCCAAGTGGGGTCACCACCACGGCCCGGTGGATCCGGGCAGCGCGGTGCGGCTGCTCCCGAGCCCCGCGAAGCCCGGCGAGGGTCGGGCGGGCGGTGGCACGTGGTGGCGAAGGTGTGCCGAATTGAAGGGCCTAATTCCCAGCGGTGTCGCCTCCCGGCGGGAGGCGGGGCGCAGGCGCCGGGAATGAGGGGGGGCTACCGAGCCGCGCGAAGCGAGGGGATTGTTGGCGGGCGATGGCGAATGGGTGTCGAGTTGAAAGTCCGAGTCCCCCCAGGGGTCGCCTCCGGGGGGAGGCGGGGCGCAGGCGCAGGGAATGAGGGGGGGCTACCGAGCCGCGCGAAGCGAGGGGATTGTTGGCGGG
>JBFILE010000313.1:0-4844 GCA_041599855.1 Thermoplasmatota archaeon | reverse complement strand
TCCCCGGCGTGCCACGGCCCACGCCGCCATTCCCGAACTTATCGCCCCGGTGACGACCTCGGCGACGAGGTCGGTCATGGTGTCGTCATGGGGGCCTTGGACGGGGCTGCCTTGCGCTTCACTGCCAAGGGACACGTCGCTCCCGTACTCCACCAACTCCACGGCAATGCCGCTGAGGAGGATGATGCTGAAGGCGAGATAGAACGTCCGGCCCGGCGTGAGCGTCTCCGGGTCCGCCAGCCATGTGGTCGCGGTGAGGAGCTCGTACGCGACCAAGCCTCCAGCAAGGCCGCCGACCGCGTGGAGCGCCGTATCGTAATATGCGTAGTGGTTGTAGGCATTGACGGCCTGCCCGATCCAGTGAAGGATGAACATGCTGCTCGCCACGACCTCCACGACGCGAAGATTGCGAAGCTTCCGCGCGGGTATCGCACTGACGATCCCGGCGAGGACAATGCCCCCGATCGTCACCGCGGCCAGCGTGACGGCATCGAGCATGTCCGCGGCGAACCACGGTATGGCAAGGGCCGCGACAACGAGAATGACCCGCATGGACCAAGCCAAGTGGTCCTCCGGGTGGCTCCGGTCGTAGCGGAGGATACGGCCCAAGGCTGGATGCATGCCGGAGCGTGGTCGCCACGTCCTCCGTTACGTGGGGTACGACCGGATCATCGATGGGCACCGGCGATTCACCGGACGGGCGGAACCGCTGGTTGTCCACTTCTGGATGACACGATACGATATTGGCGACAATACGGTGTGGGTCGATCGTGCACGGAAAAACCCCTTCGTCGCGCCGGCGGCGCCCACGACCCGTCCAGTCAGCTTCCAGAGCCGCGCTCAGCGAGTTCCCGGAGTCGGCCTGACCCGAGGCCGCTTTGCCATGGGAGCGGACCGATTCATCGATGCTCCAGCATCCCTATCGCCCGCGAACACCCGGATCAGGGGACTCGTGGACACCAACGTCTCGTCGATCACGAACCTCCGGGAGCAGGACACCCGGGCATCACGAGAGCACGTGACGGTCTGCGTGCAGGCGCGCGCAACCCCGCGGCCGCGGCCGATTCCGATGGCCGGCAACGCCAATCTGAGCGAGTTCAGTTCCACATGATTCCTGCGGCCTTGTGCCCTGTGGCCTTGTGATTCAAGCGCAGCAAAAGACCGCCCGTTCACGCGACGCGGCTTGCGCGCCGGATCCCCGGCCGCAGATGCCCGTGGGCCCGAAGCCGCCGATGGCCCGCCCTTCCTTGCGACCACCGTAGATTCCTGCCCGTGCCCGTGGGCCGGTCGCTTGGCCGCCGCGGCTCACCCGACTTTTTCAGCAAACCCCATGGCCCGCGCCGCAGCCGGTCGACCCCGGGCTGATCGCGTCCCTTCGCCCCACGCTCCACGATCCTTACCTCCATCGTCGATACCGATATCGTGGCGAGTGACCTCCACCCCTTCAAGGCGCGCGACCCGTGGCGCGTCTGGGTCGGGGGGTTCGCGATCCCTCGCCAACCTCCTCGGCAAGCGCAATGTGACCCGTGTCGCGCTCCTCGCCGCCGTCGTCGGCGTCGCCGTGGGCGCGCACGCGGGTGACCTCGTCAGCTCCAAGGCGAGCCTTCCTGCGGAGGACCCGTTCACCCACGTGGTCTTCGTGCGGGAATACCTCGCGAACGGGTTCTTCACGAATTCCTGGCATAGCCCCGGGAACGTGTATCCACCGGGGCTCGCCGCCGCACACGGCGCCTTCGTCGCATCGACGGGCGCGAGTTCGTACGATGTCGCCCGCTGGGCTCCACTCCTCCTCGGCGTGCTGTCCATCGCCGCAGTCTTCCTGCTCCTCGACCGGCATGCCGGACTTGTTGCTGCCGCAGTCGGCGGCATCCTCCTCGCCACCGCACCCGAGCATGTCCTGCGGCGCAGTTTCTTCACGCCAACGGTCCTCGACCTCGTGCTCGTTCCCACCATCCTCTTCGCCATGATCGGCGCGGCGCGCGGGGAACGCGCGTGGTACGCGGTGCTCGGATTGTCCAGCCTCGCCATCGCCGTGGCGCACCCTTGGGCGCTGATCCTGGTCAATGCCGGGGCGATTGCATTCCTCGGGGCCCGCTTGATCCTCGGCGCAAGCCGCCACCGGAACGTGGCGGATGCTGCCGGGATTGCCGGCATCCTCACGGTCGCCGGAGCATTCACTGCCATCTTCCTCCGGCACCGCGGCGGAGTTCCGACCACGTTCGATCTCAATCATGCCGCAGTCCTTCTCGCTGTCGCGCTCCTTGGAATGACCGTCATCGCCATGACCACGACGTGGCTTTCCCGCGCACCTCGTGCCGGCGCCGCGGTACGGGTCCTGCTCTTCCTGGCGGCCGTTGCCATCGGCGCGTTCGCCGTCCGCACCCTCACGGCCCACGTGACGCCATTCCCCCAGAATCCGACGTCCCGTGACATCGTGCGCGGCGCGTACTTCACCACCCTTGCCCTCGGCGGAGGGTTCCTCGCATTCCTCGCGCTCGCTGCGGCGCGGGCGCGGCTGCCGACGTTGCCGGGACCCCGGGTCATGTCAGCAGCCGGCGTGGCCACCCTGATGGCGAGCGCCGCAGCCACCATGGCCCTGTTCCTCTGGGTGAAAGGGATCACGGCAGCACCCTTGTTCCAGGTGAACTACGAGGGCATGTTCCGCCTGCCGCTCCTGGTCGCCGCGTTCGTCGGAATCGCGTTCCTCATTCCCCGACGCAGCGATGTCGGCCTCGCAGCCGCCGGCCTCGCGGGCGCCACGGTTCCGTTCACCCTTGTCGAACTCACGGACTCGTGGTTCATCCCCCACCGCACCGTCATCTACGTCACCGTCGCAGCCGCGCTTCTCGCCGGGTTCGCCGCCCGCGAAATCCACCGCATCGTGGCCATTCTCGCAGACCGCCTAACCCGGTCCCGGCACCCCCGGCAAGTCGTCCTTGCAAGCGCCGTGGCCCTCCTCGTCGCGACGCCGGTCGCGGCAATGCCGAACCTCGACCACACGTACGAATGGTACTACCTGTTCGACGAGACCGAATTCGCTGCGCTCGAAATCGCGGCCGACGGGCAGGGCGGCGGAGCCATCGTGACCACCGGGTGGCAATCCAGCCTCGTCGTGAAAAGCATGGCCGGCGACCCGTGGCGGGTGTTCCAGAGCCCGGCATACTTCCTTGACGAAGATGCCCGAGCCAAGACCCAGCGCGACTGGACGCCCGTGTCCTACGTGATCGTGGACGCCCACGGGATCAGAAAGCTGGAGGAGGATGGTTGGGCGACCACAGGCCCCGACAGCGTCCTCGCGTTCCTCGACAATGACGGATACGAATTGGTCCGGCACGCCGAAGGCGTGCGCGTGTACCGTGTCACGTAGGAGACGGAAAACCAGCCACCCCGAAAGATCGCCCGCGCACATGGCCTTACCCGATCAGATCGCCACCGGAAGCCGGCGAAAGCCCCGCTTCCACTCCAGCCAAAGCCACAAGAACCCCCTCCCCATTCCGGCGCCATCCGCAGGCGTCCCAGGCGCCTGCCGGGAGGAATCAACCTGGCTACTGAATCAACCAGCTGGCGCAAAGGCCTCGCCGAAGGAATCGGCACCCTCGCCCTCATCTACATCGGCATCCTCGTGCTGTCGGTCCCCGGACCCAAGAACCTCATCGAAGTCGCCCTCGCCCACGGCCTCGTCATCGCGTGCCTCGTGAGCGCGACCATGACCATCAGCGGCGGCCAACTCAACCCCGCCGTCACCCTCGGGCTCCTCGTCGCCAGGAAGATCGACCTCCGGCAGGCCGGCGTGAACATCGCGGCCCAACTCATCGGGGCCACGATCGGTGGATTCCTCGCCCTCGCGAGCGTCTCCGGCGCAAGCGTCGTCCCCGGCGTCCCCGACCTCGGCGCAGGCGTGAGCGTGGGCACCGGCATCCTCGTCGAAGCCATGCTGACCTTCTTCCTCATGTTCGTGGTCATGGGCACCGCCGTCGACGAGCGCTTCGGCGCCCGCCTCGGCGGACTCGCCATCGGGTTCACCGTCGCCCTCGACATCCTCGCCGGCGGACCCATCACCGGCGCCGCCATGAACCCCGCGCGCTGGTTCGGAGCCGCCGTCGCAGCCGGCCACTACGCGAACGCCATCGTGTACTGGGTCGGGCCCATCATCGGTGCCGCGCTCGCCGCCTTCGTTTACGAGGCCTTCCTCCTCGAAGGGCCTCGGCCGCACCCGGAGCCGCAGGCGCAGATGCGGGCGAAGGACAACCCTTGAACGGGGCGTTCCGGGAATCTTGACTGACGGCGGCGCCCACCCGGGCGCTGCCGGTCGGTGTTGCTTTGTACTTTTCTTGACGAAAGAGCGGAGGCTCCGTGGGGCGGCTGCAGGGCTCGCGCTGGCCGACCGCCATTTACCAGGGCCCTCCCCCGCCACCACCGCACATGACCGCGACAGCATCCGCTCAACCGGATCCTGCAGTCGAATCCGCCTTGACCGTTCGCCTGCTCGCGGGCATCCTCCGTACCCCCTCCTCCATCAAGTCATTCCTCCCGAGGTCACGCGAAGTTCCACCTACGCAGCCCCGTCGACGCCCCCAACAGCCCCGTCCACGCCCCCAGCATCCCCCGGGCCCACGCCGATCCCACGCCCGCTCCGGCCCATCCGGCCCCACGCCCGCCTCCTCACTGCCCGCCCGCGAGCACGCTCACGGCCAACCCGTCCCCGACTGCTAGAATCGACGTGACCCATGGTGCTCCCCGGACCCGGTCCACATACGCGCGCAGGCCCTTGGTGTCCTCGTCGACTGCCTCATGGTCCCACGCGCGCCCTTGCCAGAACACGTTGTCGGCGGCTATGATTCCGC
>JBFILE010000312.1:0-4850 GCA_041599855.1 Thermoplasmatota archaeon | reverse complement strand
TCACGGACGGGAATCTCGCAAGCCATGTGAAGCGCCTCGAAGAGGCGGGGTACATGAAGTCCGGCCGGACCCTGAGCGGGGTCTCGTTCCATGTCGTGTACCAGATCACGCCGGAAGGGTCGAAGGCGTTCGTGGCCTACGCGGACGTGCTGCGCGCGATGCTCGATGAAGCGGCGGGCGGCTCCGTCGAACCGGATGAGCAGCAGCGGGGCCCTGCGACGGATCAGAAGGGCGGCGCGTCGGTTTCGCGGTCGGGGAATTGATCAACAGCAGTCGACCCGCGGGGGCCGTCGACGCAGCCCGGCATGGGCAGCCGGCACCGCCACGGGGGACGCCCACGGGAAGCCCGCGGGACGCGCCCGTCAAGCATCGGAACGGTATGCGACCCCCGCGACCCCGCCGTTTCGATGGGGCGGGCGGAGGGGGTCGTGAAAAAGGATGGGCTCGGTTGCGACCAGGGCGCCGGGCAGACGGCGCAGGCCGGCGCGCGCGATCACGCGGCGCTGAAGACGCGGGTGATGGCGCGCACACCCATCAGGGGGTACGTGCGACGTTCGCCGCGGTGTTCGAAGATGATGCGATGCTCGTTCGCGTCCACGAGTACGCCTCGTACGATTTCGGGTACGCGGGCATGGCCCAGGGTCAGTTTCACGGTCTTGCCGATGAGGTGGTCGAGTGTGGCAGGCGGCATACTAGTGTATCGGCACGTGAGCCCTCATAAAGGTGTGCCTTTGGGAAGATGGGGTGACGGCGGAAGGGGAGTGGCAGGAAGGTGCCGACGCGACCCCCGTATTCCCTCCCGCGCGGGGCGCGTGCGGCCCCCCTTAATCCCTCCCGCGCGGCGTGCGTCCGGGCCGGAACAAGGCGCGGATGGCGGAACCATCCGCCACCCCATCCCCCGATGGCGTCCATACGAAGCCGCGTGCCGACGGCCGCATGCGCGCGCGTCAGAGCGCCGGCGGAAGCCGGTCCACGTCGGTCACCCGTTCGTTCGTGATGTCGATGCCGAGGCCCGCATCCTTGAACGCGGCCACCCCGGTCGAGCTCTCGACCCGGATCTCGATGAGGGTTTCCCCCGACGGAAACAGGATGGCGTCCCGGCTTTCGAGGATCAGGGTGCCGCCTCCGCAGTCCTCCTCGTACCGGAGTTCGATCGGTTGATCGTCCACGATGACCTCCCAATGCTGGTCGAATACGACGCGGGTCGTCTGGACATAGTCGCGGACGACGACCACGCCCGGCCAGTTCCCGCCGACCGGCGTAAGCGTCGCCACACTCCCGCGGCCGTCGGAGGACGCACACGCCCCGAGGAATTCGGGGCCGCCGAAGGAATAGGAGGCGCTCTTGGGCGTATGCGCCGCATCGCATGTGTTGCGTTCCGCATCGAATTCCCCGGACTGGGGATCGCACCGGTTCCCGACGTACGTGTCCGCGTTCTTGTCGTGCCACAGGAAGATGTACCCGGTGATCGAAAGGAGTGCGCCCGCGGATTGCTCCGCGCTTGTCTGGGCGCCCACGGGGTTGTAGCTCGTGGTTGCGCAGGCGATCATCTGGTAGGTTTCCACGGCCGTGCCGGGGACGCGCGCGTACGCCCCGGGGCAGAGCTTCAACCGGGGAATGAAGTCGGCGAACAGGTGGAATCCGTCGGCGTAGGTCGCGTAGGAGTTGTACGGTCCCGAGGCGCCTCCGATTCCGCCGAAGAGCGCCCGCCCCTCGTAGTCGTCGCCGTAGGTGTTCGGTTCCTTGGAGCCATAGGCTACCAGGAGGTCGTTGGTGTTCGGGATGAGGCCGGCGGGCGGGGGAAGCATGCCGGCGACTTCGGTGATCAGCTGGTAGACTTCGCCGTAGCCGGCATCCCACAACGTCTGATCGATGGTTTCGACGGTGGCCAAGGCATCGGCGACCGCGTCCTGTTGCGTCGCGAAGGCCGTCGACAGGGTGCTGGAGAACAGGCTGGCGAGTTCCGGATTCACGGCTTCGTACGTGTCCACGTCGTAGAGGCCGTCGGGGTGGTTGAGCACGAAGCGGTGATAAGCGCCGGTCTCGGGTGGTGCGCCTGCGATCGTGAGGGTCTGGAATGTGGCGAGGAGGTTCCCGTCGGCAACGATGTCGGAGCGGCTCCGGATCCATTCCTGGACCGGGCGGTCGAGGGCCGTGCGGTCGAGCATGATGTTGTCCACGAAGGTGGAGGTGGACGAGTTCCCGGCGCCCCGCATGTTGTACCGGTAATCGGGGATCGTGAAGAACGCGAGGACGACGTTCCCGTCGCCGCTTCCGAGGCCGCGCCAGATGAACTCGTCGCCGCCGCAGGCCACGCTGCCGCACGCCGCATCGTGCATGTCGTCGATGACGCCGTCATCGTTGAAGTCGTTCCAATGGCCATAGTATGCGCTCGCGTGATGCATGCCGGGCGTCAGCACGTCGTCGCGGCCGAAGAGGTCGGGGGCGAACGCGCTTGCCGAGAAGGCGACTCCTGTTTCGGCGGAGGATCCGTAGTGGTTGACGACGCGGGTGTCGAGGAAGAGCCCTCCATCCCCGGGGGATCCGCCGGCGAGCGTCACCTTGTTCTCCATGCCGTCCGCGGGATTGCCGGCCGCCCGGATGACCTGGGCGTCATCCTCGCCGGTGCGTCGGAATGAATCGTCGCCCAGTTCATCATGGACGGTCCAATGGCTCGCGGTTGCGACGGCGGGGAGAACCAGGATGAGGGCAAGGAATGACGACACCATGCTGAGGTGGCGGGGGGGGAAAGGATGATGGAACGGCGACTGACGGGAACGCAGGCGGGCGGCCAAAGTGGGAAGCCTCCAAGGCTGCCACGGATTCACACGGCATCCCGGTTTCCCCCCGCCTGTCCGGCCGTCCCACTCCCCCGAACCCGTCATCCCCCGGTGGCGTCACGCCGGGAATCTTTTTATCGCGCCCGTTCCCTTGCGCGGCCCTTGGCCGCTGAAATGCGCGCGCCCGCACCGGCCCCGGTGCCCGGCGAAGAAGGCCGCGGGTCCGGATTCTGGAGCGAGTTCCGGGACCGCTACTTCATCAAGAAGAGCCTGGAAGGCATGAAGCGGGAAGCCGCGTCGAGCGGCCTCAAGCGGACCTTGACGGCCCGCGACCTCACGGCCCTCGGCGTGGGCGCCATCATCGGCGCCGGAATCTTCGCCGTGGTCGGCGAGGGCGCGGCTCGCGCGGGTCCTGCGGTGGCCGTGTCGTTCCTGATTGCGGCCCTTGCAAGTGGCCTCGCGGCGCTCGCGTATGCGGAACTCGCTGCCATGATTCCCTTGGGCGGCAGCGCGTACACGTACGCGTACACGTCCATGGGCGAGATGGTGGCGTGGCTCATTGCGTGGAACCTCGTCCTCGAGTACGCGATCGGCAACATGGCAGTGGCAGCCAGTTTCTCGGATTACCTGGAGAACCTCATGCAGGCGGTCGGGATCCACCTCCCCCAGTGGTTGACGACGGCACCCCATGCGGCGACCGCGCTGGAGGCTTCAACCCTCGGCGTGGCGCAGGGAACCACGGTGGGCGGGTTCGACCTGCCCGCGTTCCTCGTGGTGATCGGCATCACCATGCTCCTCGTCCGCGGCACGCGGGAAGCGGCGGAATCCAACTTCGCGATGGTCGTGTTCAAGCTCGGCATCCTCGTCGCATTCATCGTGGTCGCGGTCTGGTATGTGGAGCCCGAGAACCTGAATCCGTTCGCGCCCTTCGGGTCCGCCGGCATCCTGCAGGGTGCGGCGCTCATGTTCTTCGCGTTCATCGGGTTCGATGCGATCTCCACGGTGGCGGAGGATGCGAAGAATCCGCAGCGGGACCTCCCCATCGGCATCCTCGCGAGTCTCGCCATCTGCACCGTGATCTATCTCGCGGTGGCCCTCGTCCTGACGGGCGTCGTGCCGTTCGGGAACCTGGCGGGTGCGGCGGACCCCATGGCGGTCGCCCTCTCGTACATCGGGATGGACCAGTTCGCGCTCGTCATCAGCGCGGGCGCCGTCGTGGCCACGCTGAGTGTGCTCCTCGTGTTCCAGCTCGGGACGACGCGCATCTTCTTCAGTCTCGCGCGCGACGGCCTCTTCCCGAAGCGGTTCGCGAAGGTGCACAGGAAGTACCGGACGCCGCACATGATCACGTGGGGGACCGGATTGTTCGTTGCCTTCTTCGCGGCCGTGGTGCCCATCGGCGTCCTCGTGGAACTCACGAACATCGGCACGTTCGCGGCGTTCATCATCGTCATGCTCGGCGTCATCATCCTGCGGCGGACGCAGCCGGATGCGCCGCGGCCGTTCCGGTGCCCCGCGGTCCCGTGGGTCCCGATGGCGGGCATCGCGGTGTGTCTCCTCCTCGTGGCGAACCTGCCGCCCTTGACGTGGCTGCGGTTTGCGGCGTGGATGGGCATCGGCCTCATGGTGTACGGGTTCTACGGGGCGCGTCGGTCCACGTTGCGCCAGCAGATGTCGGATGAGGCCGGGGCGCCGGCGACCTCATCGGCCGGGGAGTCGTAGGCCGGTTCCCGCGGACCGTTCGGATCGGTGCCCGGGCCCTGCTGCGACCCGGCTGCCCCAGCTGCTGCTGCTGCTGCTGCTGCTGCTGCGGCTGCTGCTGCACTGCGCGTCCCTGCGCGGCCCGGTCCGCCACTTTGCGCCGCCCGGCTGCGGATCCTACCCCTGGTTCGATGTGGCGGCGGCTACACCTGCGGCTGCCCGACGTGATCACGGCTCCCGTCCAATGCCCGTGCACGGGGGTCGGGGGCCTGCGGTTGCCGCGCTGCGGATCACCCGGGGCGCCCGCGTCCGCGTGGGCGCCGCCGGGGTTCGGCGGCGCCGGTGTGGACCATGGCCCATCCGATGGTG
>JBFILE010000311.1:0-4870 GCA_041599855.1 Thermoplasmatota archaeon | reverse complement strand
GCTGCCGCCCGGGGCGGGCGGGGCGGCCCCGGGGTGTCGCAAGGAGCGGGCGCGTCGCAGCGGGCCGATTCACCGGCGCCAACCGGCCATCCCCTTCGCCTCTCGTACTCCAACCTTTATCCACGCACCCCGGCCCCGGATGCTTGGAGTGGAGCGAGACCAGTGAACCGCTGTCAGCGATGCGGATCTTGGGCGAAGAAGACGATCGGCCAAGGCCTCTGTTATGCCTGCGCGATCAAGATCAAGTCGGACGTCGCCCCCGAATTCCTCGTCGAATTGGGCAAGTACTGGGAGCGGCGTCTCCTCGAGGGCCGCCGCAAGGACTGGAATTGACGCGCTCGCCGGAAGTCGCGGGTCCGTCCCGCCCGCGGGCCGGCTGCGGAGAACCGCGCCACAAGAACGTTATTAAGCAATCCGCTGGCATCGACACCCATCGGTGCCAGCATGAACGCTCGCGTCCTTTTCGCGGTACTCGCCATTCTCGTCGCAGTCCCTTCCCTCGCCGGCTGCTTTGACGGGGGTTCCCCGGCCGCTGTCGGGTCCCCCGCCTCGAAGGCTGAAACCCTCCTCAACAACCCTCCGGGCTCCGGCGTCGTGCCCACGGGGAAGACCGTCGAGTTCGACCTCTACGTCCACACGATGCGCGCCCACTCCCCGTACCCCGGGGTGTCCATGGAGATGTGGGCCTTCAGCCTCGACCCGGACCCGGCCACCGCGACCGTGCCCGGTCCGGAACTGCGCGTCACCGAAGGCGATCTCGTGCGCGTCCGCCTCGTTCCCATTTCCCCGGCAGACTTCAACCACACCGTCCACTGGCACGGCCAGCACGTCCCGTGGGACATGGATGGCGTGCCCTTCGTCTCGCAGGTGCCGGTCGGCCCCGGCGACCCCGTCTTCACATACGAGTTCATCGCGAAGCCTGCCGGCACGTACTGGTACCACTGCCATGTGGACGCGCAGCACCACATCGACATGGGCATGTACGGCGCGCTCATCGTCGAGCCGCAGGATCCCCGTCAGGACCCCGCGTTCGACCGCGAATACACTCTCATCCTCGATGAGATGGATCGCAACCACATCACGGGCCTTGGCGTCGGGCAAGGAAGCAACGCGCCCCAGAACGGCGACCCGTTCTCGTACCCGGACTGGGCCACGCGCCAGACCGAGGACGGCCTCAACAAGAACCAGCAGTACCAGGAAACGATCCATCAGACGCCGGTTGCGGAGCCCCGCGACTGGTACCCTGTCACGTACCCCGCCTACGACGTGGACTACAACACGTACATGATCAACGGCGTGTCGTTCCCCTACACTGAACCCGCCTTCATCAAGGAGGGTGGCACGGTCCGCCTCCGATTCATCAACGTGGGGAACATGATGCACGCGATGCACCTGCACGGGCACCACATGCTCGTCACCCACAAGGACGGCATCCTCCTTGAGAATCCATACTGGGCGGACACGATCGCCATCGCCCCCGGCGAGCGGTATGATGCATACGTGCGCGGCGACAACCCCGGCATCTGGGACCTCCACGACCACTTCACGAATGCGAACCGGAATGATGAGATCTATCCGGGTGGCATGATGATGATGTTCGTGTACGACGCGTTCAAGGATCAGGTGGATGCGGGTGGACACCAACATGGTGGACTGCTCGCCTACTCCCGGCCTGCGGCGGCACCGGGCACGCTTTCCGGGGATTACGTGATCTTCCCCGTCACCCTGCCGTGACCTTGCCGTGACCCTGGCCCTGCCGTGACCCTGCGATGGCCGTGCCGTGGCCGCGCCATGGCCGTGCCGTGGCCGTACCGTGGGCGTGCTTTGCGGGCCGGCCACGGTCGCCCGGCATCCCCCGAATCGCAACGCCTCATAAACTCCCCGGCCTCGTCGCCCCCCTCCGCGCGCTCCCGCCCCCGTGGGGCCGCCCGGATGCGTCCTCCGCCGCCCGGCGGATCCCCCGCAGCATGCCGCGGAACACGAGGCCGTGGAGCGGGTAGACGGCGTACCAGTATGCGAGCCCGAGGAGCCCCCGCGGTGCGTACCGCGCCGTCTGGGTGACGGTCGTCATTCCATCGCCCACGCGGTCCACGGTGAACTCCAGGACTGCGCGACCCGGGAGGCGCATCTCCGCCCCGAGGAGGAGCCTGCGCGGCGCATCCACGTCGATGACGCGCCAGAAGTCGAGGGCATCTCCCGGCCGCAGTTCACTCGCATGCCGGCGGCCCCTGCGGTCGCCGACGCCGCCCACGAGCTTGTCGAGGCGGCCCCGGAGACGCCACAGCCGGTTCGCATAGTACCACCCGGTCTGCCCACCGATCTGGACGATGGGCCGCCAGACGTCCTCCGGCGGCGCATCCACGAGGGCTTCCCGGGAATCCTCCAGCACCGTGCCACCCGTCCACGCCGGATCCCCCGGCTGGCTCCATTCCGCGGGCGGCAGGATTCCTGCGTCCGTCCAATGGCTCTCCACCTTCCCCCGTTGGGTCGCCTGGACGGCCAATCGAACCGCTTCCCTCGGCGCGAGGAGCCGCTGCGGGATCAGCTCCCGGATCCGGTGGTCCGTGCACACGACCGGATTCCGCAGGCCCTCCGCGAGGGGCTGGGCGAGGTGGGCGGGGGCCGGCGTCACGAGATGGATCCAGTACGAACTCAGCTTCGGCGTGAGCACCGGGACCGGAATCACGAGGCGCTTCCGGAGTCCCGCCTCCTCCTGGTAGATTTCCATGAGACGCCGGTACGTGACGACCTCGGGTCCGCCGATCTCGAAGATGCCGTTCGCGGTGGACGGCACCTCCAGGCACCCGATGAGGTATTCGAGGACGTTCCGGATCGCGATGGGCGAGGACGGTGTCGTCAGCCAGCGCGGCGTGATCATGATGGGGAGGCGTTCCACGAGGTACCGGAGGATCTCGAAAGCTGCGCTCCCCGATCCGAGGATCACGGCCGCGCGGAGCTCCGTCACCGGGACCGTGCCCTCGCGGAGGGCGTGCCCCGTGTCCCGGCGGGATTGCAGGTGTGGACTCAGGTCGTCGCCAGGGTCGCCAAGGCCGCCGAGGTACAGGATGCGCTCCACCCCCGTGGCCGCTGCGACCTCCGCCATGGCCCGTGCCGCCTGCACGTCCAATTCTGCAAAATCGCGGGTGGATTTCGCCATGGAATGCACGAGATAATAGACGGCCCACGAGTCGCCGACGGCCTCGGTGAGGGACGCCTTGTCGAGGGCGTCCCCCTCGACGAGTTCCACGCGCGGGTGGTTCGCCCACGGGCGACCGGCCAGCTTGGCCCGTGACCGGCTCATGGCGCGTACCCGGTGCCCGCGGGCAAGGAGGCGGGGGACCAGGCGGCCTCCAACATACCCGGTTGCCCCCGTCACGAGTACAGGCCTTTCCCGCGGAGTGGTGGGGCTCACGATGATCAACATGAACTGTGCCCGGGCCGCATCCATGAGCGTTCCCCCCGGTTTCCAGTGGCGAGGCGCCGCGGGACGCCGTTCGATTCGACGGAACAACGCGGTCATTTATGAACCAGAATGTGGCTCGACGGCGTATGCGCTGGTCCCCCTTCCGGGTGCTCGTCCTTGCCCTTGCCCTCGTGGTTCCCGGCTGCCTCGACTCGTTCAGCGTCTTCGGACCCGACCGCACCGAGTGGGCGTACGAGGCGACCGGCCTCGCCGCCCTCGAAGATCTGTACACCGGGAACGGAGTGACCGTGGCCATCGTGGACACCGGTCTCGACGCATCGCACCCGGACCTCGCGAAGGCGAACATCATCGGATGGATGGACCTCGTGAACAATCGGCCGGAACCGTACGATGACAACGGCCATGGCACCCACGTGACGGGCATCATTGCCGCGAACGGCAAACTCAAGGGCGGCGCACCGGGCGTCAGCCTCCTCGTCTACAAGGCCATCAGTGCCAGCAAGGGCGGCACCGACGGCGACGTGGCAACCGCCATCCGGGACGCCACCTCGAAGGGGGCTGACGTCATCTGCCTGAGTCTCGGCGGCGGCCGCCTCCCCGTCCTCGGCTCGCAGACATCGAATGCGGCGGCAAGTGCCGTGAACCGCGGCGTCTTCGTGGTCGCGGCCGCCGGCAATGAGGGCGCGAGCGCCAGCGACACGGACACCCCGTCCGATGAAGCGGGCGTCATCGCCGTGGGCGCCATCAACGAGGCCCGCAGCGTCGCCAGCTTCTCGAATCGGGGCGCCACGGGTGACCCCGGTCTCATCGGTCTCACCCCGCGCACGGACCCCAACAAGAAGCCGGAGGTCGTGGCTCCCGGCGTCAAGATCACAAGCACGTGGACGGGTGGGGAATACCGCATCGCGGACGGCACCAGCCAAGCCGCTCCCTTCGTCTGTGCGGGCCTCGCCCTCGCCCTCGAGAAATCCCCCGCGCTCCAACGCCAGAACGGCGACACCGTGAAGCGCGTGAAAACCGCCATGAAGGCATCCGCGGAACCCCTCCCCGGCCAGAAGACGCCCCACGACCCCGCCGCCGGGTACGGCCTCTTCCGCGCCGACCGCATGCTCGCGCGGTTGTAGGGGAGGTGCCGCGGGATCGGCGCTCCGGATCGGGCCAACGCTTAGCTGCAACGCATGGGGCGTGCCGGCAAGATGCGGCACGAACGAGGTGTTCCCGCGCAAAAGACGTGGGGGAAGCGCGGCGAGCGGCAACGCTCCGAGCGCTTCCGCGTCACTGGCAGGTCTGCTCCTGCGACGGCATCGCCGCCGCAGAGCCTGCCGCACCCGTGGTGCGTTGCATCAACGTGGCGGCGGTAAGCAACCCCAAACACAAGCGTAGCAAAGCAACAGCAAGAAAGTAGTTCCACCCGCCAACCAAGAGCGGGGGGAGGCGCGGAGGGGG
>JBFILE010000310.1:0-4871 GCA_041599855.1 Thermoplasmatota archaeon | reverse complement strand
GTCGGTCGTCGTCGCCCGTCGTTGTCGAAGTCGCACGTTGTCCTCGCCCGTCATTGGCCATCGTCATCCGTCGTTGTCTTCCGTCGTCGTCCGTTGTCATCCGTCGTCGTCCGACGTTGTCGGGCGGGAGGTCGGGCGGGCATCTCATGGGGCGGGCGCGCGGGCGTGGTCCGCCGTCCGCGGCCGCACCCGTAGTCGGGCACCTGGACCCAGCGTCAGCCATCGTGGTGGGCCGGACAGGCGGCCCACCCCATACCGCCTATTTCCGCGCCATCGCCACGGCCTTCCGCTTCAGGTCCTGCACCGCGTTCATGTAGTTGATGAACGCCTGGTACGGGGAATCGTAGGGGCTGAAGTACGTGTGGATGTCGCCGTCCGCCATCCACTTCGTGCAGCAGTAGTACAGGTGGTCGCTCGTCTGGAGGAGCCGCCACGCGTGGGTGAGGTCCGCGTCGCCCACCTCCTTGACCACGGGGCCGATCTCGCGGAGGTCATTGAAGCACTGGTGCTGCATCTCGTTGTGGAGCCACGCCGAGACGTCGCGCTCCGTGTCCGCCCACGAGATGGCGAACGGAACTTCGAGTTCGCCCACGGGCTCGTACTTCTTGACAAGCTCCGCGGGCGTGTCGAACTCGAGGTGGCGGTACTTGAACACCTCGTCCGGGAGGTGCTTCATGAACTGGAAGATGCCGGTCTCCGGCCAGTTGTGCTCGCCGAAGGTCTCGTAATCCATGAAGAGGTTCACGGTCTGGCCCTCGCACTTGGACAGCCACTTCGCGTACTTGTCCGCGGTGAGGGGCCACTCCGGCCATCCGGCATTCGAGAAGCGGAACGCGATGTCGTCCGACAGGCGGTAGTTCTTCAGGAGGACGCGGAGGCTGCTGCCGTCGCGCGCGGGCCGGTACTGGTAGTTGGGGCTGCGCCAGTCGAGGATCTTCTCGGTGCCCTCGGTCATGATGGACTTGTACCCGAGGCTTTCGATGGTGTTCGCGATCCGGTTGTCGTAGATGAGTTCCGTGTTCCGGAACGTGGTGGGCTCGACACCGAACTCGCGCTTCATGAGGTCCCGGTGTTCCCGGATCTGCTCGATGTACTCCGCCTGCTCCGGCCACAATCCGGACAGGCTGTGGTAGTACGTTTCGTCAAGGAATTCGACGCAACCGGTCTTCGCGAGGGCCTTGAAGGATTCCATGACCTCGGGCCGGAAGCGCTTCGCGGTCTCGACGAAGGTGCCGCTCAAGCTGAATGCGACCTTGAACCGCTCGTCATGCTTCTCGATGAGGTCGAGGAGCAGGCGGTTCGTCGGGAGGTAGCATTTGTCGGAGACGCGGTCAAAGATCTGCTTGTTCTTCGCGTGGTCCCAGTAGTCGACGCCCTCGGGCATGTCGAAGACGTGGAGTCGCTTGAGGCGGAGGGGTTGGTGGACCTGGAAATAGAACGTGATGGATGTCATGAAGCCACCTCCGGTGGCGGCGAGCGGGTGCGTGCGTGATCGACGGTGCGCCGGTACACGTCGAGGGTGCGTTCGCCGCAGCGTTTCCATGTGAACTTGCGGACTTCGAGGGCGCCGTTCCTGCCGAGTTCCTGGCGCAGGGCGCGGCTGTCGAGGAGGCGGATCATCATGTCCGCCATCTCGTGGGTGTCCCAGTAGTGGGCCTTCAGGACGTGGGCGAGGGCTTCGCCGACGCCGGTGGTCTTCGAGACGATGGCGGGAAGACCGCTGGTCATGGCTTCGAGGACGCTGATGCCGAAGGGCTCGGAAACGCTCGGCAGCACGTACACGTCGCTTTCCCGGTACATGTCGTGGAGGCGGTCGTCCGGGACGAAGCCCGCGAACTGGACGCTCCCCATCATGTCGTGGCGGATGCCGTAGTCGATCATCTCGGGGATCATCTCGCCTTTCCCACCGACGATGAAGCGGGCGGACGGGTCCACGTCAAGGACCTTGCGGGCCGCCTGCATGAAGTACATGGGCCCCTTCTGGCGGGAGACGCGCGACAGGTAGAGGACCGTGCGCCGCGAGTCGGAGTAGTCGCGGCCGACGTGGTCCGCGAACTTCGAGTGGTCCACGCCGTTGTGGACGGGGAAGATGCGGGACGCGTCCGCGCCGTAGTTCCTGACGAGGAGGCCGCGGGTGTAGTCGGAGACCGCGATGACGGCGTCCGCCTCATGGACGCCGGTGCGTTCGAGGTTCTCGATCCACGTTTGCGGATAGAATCCCGCGGACCGGTCACTTTCGAGGGAGTGCATGGTCAGGACGAGGGGCTTCCCGGTGCGCTTCTTGAGTTCCACGGCAGCCGGGACCGTGATCCAGTCATGGCAGTGGATGAGGTCCACGTCGTGGGAGTCGAACGCGCGGACGACGCGGCGGTTGTACTGCATGACCGCTTCGTTGAAGTTGGCATCGTACGACGTGCCGCGGGGGCTTCCGCCGGGATACGGTTGGACCGCGGGGTCCGCCTCGATCTCCTTGATCCGGAGGTGCCGGTGGTGGTCCGCGACCTTCATCCCGCCCTCGATGCTCGACATGTGCGGCATGTAGAAGTCGAGTGCGACCCCCATTTTCGCGAGCTCGGTCGTCAACTCCAGGCAGTGGACTCCAAGGCCCCCCGCCATGAAGGGCGGAAACTCCCATCCGATCATTGCGACCTTCATCACCCGTATCGACTCCGCGGACGCGGGAGGATCCGGAAGCCTGTTTTTAATCCCATCGGCTCCGAGGTCAACTTGGGCCCGCCGTGGTTCGTCAAATGTCCCGACCGGTGGAGTCCCGCGCTGAAATCCTTCACTTGGCACCCTCCCCCCACCCTCCCGGAGCCCCCCGCGCCACCGCGCCGGTCGCGTTATATGGCGCACGCGCGGTGCGCGCAACGTGACCGTCGGGGATCATATCCGCGCACGCATCCGGACGGAGGGACCGATCACGGTGGCCGAGTACATGGCCATGTCGCTCTACGACCCCGTGGACGGCTACTATTCCAAGGGGCCCCGGATCGGAGGGGAGGGCGGCGATTTCTACACGTCCGCCGCATTCCCCGCATTCGCCCGTGCGATCGCGAGGCTCGCCGAAAGCGTTGGCGTCGCCCTCGGCGAACCCGCGCGCGTCCTCGAGTTCGGACCGGGAACGGGTGCCGTCGCCCGGGGCCTCCGCGACGCAGGCGTCGAGGTCGTGGGCCTCGTCGAGACAAGCCCCTCAATCACGGAGGCCCGCCGGAACGACGGGTTCCGCGTGGCCCCGGATGCCGCGGCATTCGATCCGTTCAGGGGCCTCATCCTCGCCAACGAGGTCCTCGACGCGCTCCCCGTGCATCGGCTCATCCGCCGGGCCACACGCATGCGGGAGCTCCGCATCGGTCTCGACGAGGCAGGGGAACGGTTCGTGGAGGTGGAGGCGGAGATCATCGACGATGCGGTGGATCGTTTCGCGGCGCACGTCGTCCACGAAGTTCCACCGGGGCACGTGATCGAGTTCAACCCCGGAGTGGACGCCATCCTCACCCAGGTGGATCGCTGCCTCGACACCGGTCTCGCCGTCTTCATCGACTACGGAGCGGCCGGTGCGGAGCATGCCATGCTGCGCCCCCACGGTACCCTCCGCGCATACGCGGAACACCGCGTCCTCGACTACCTCGATCCGGAACCGGGAACGGCCGATCTCACGGCGGACGTGGACTTCATGCACCTGTCCGGGATTGCGGGCCGCCACGGGTTCCGCACCCTCGGCCCCGTGACCCAGGGGTCGTTCCTCATGGACCTGGGTGTGGCCGAGGAATTGGTTGCGATCGCGGCCACGGATCCGGTCGCGGCGCTTCAAGCGAAGAATCTCTTCCTTCCCGGCGGCATGGGCGAACGGTTCCGGGTGCTCGGGGTCGCGCGCGGATATGAGGAAGCTGTGCCGGGATTCCGAAAACCTTGGGAGGCGCGGGCGTAACCCGTTCGCGAGCGTCGCCCACCCGAAAACCCGGCGGATTGTCTCCGCCCCGTTCCGGGGGTCCGCCCCGGGCCCCGCGGCCGACTTACCACGTTGACTCACATGCCAGGCAACGGCGGGCTTTTCGATACGCTTACGCAGGGGTGGTCGGACGTCCCGGCGACGGTGGGCCCGATGCAGTCCATCCGGAATGGGCACCCACGTGGGGGTCCCTGGTCGGTGCGCGTTGACTCTTTCGGCGCGGTAGATGGTTTTGCCGGACGCATGACTGCAGGCAGCCCATCGATTCCGCCACATGACGGCGCCCGGCGACACCACCTGGAAAGTGCTTGGACCTCACAAGGTAAAACCGGAAAGGTGCAGGCATCGTCGAGGAAAATCGTCATGAACCGCCTGACCCCGTTGATTGCCCTGCTTCTCGTTACGATGACACTACCGTCGGCCACTGCATTGTGGGTACATTGGCCCGACACGCCGAACACCCCCGGCCCGGATACCGACGTGCACAACTGCCGCATTCACGTGTGGGTTGGGACGTTGGAGGAGATCGCAGGCGAATGCCGAACCCCATGTGTCACCGTCACCTCCGGTCCGAACGGCCCCAACGCCCACCAGTGTGTGAGGGTGTTCTGATGCATCGTGCGACGTGTGGGTTACTGGCCGTGGTGCTCTTGATCGGAATCCTGGCCGTACCCGAGTCGCCCGTCGTCGAGTCCGCCGAGGCCCTCAGCCAATGCACCTCGGGGCATGAGGCCTGCGTTCATCAATACGGCATGAGCGAACACCCGTGCGTGACTGTCACGAACAGCCCTCCGCGGAGTGACACTTGGGGCGTGGTCGTCGTGTGTATCCCGATGGGGTAAGCCGGATTCGACCTCCCACCTGACCAGGGCACAATCCAGCGCAAGGGACCCGATTGCCGGAAATCCGGCGGGGCCGC
>JBFILE010000309.1:0-4887 GCA_041599855.1 Thermoplasmatota archaeon | reverse complement strand
GGGGACCCCCGCGAATTCCGGGTGCGCCTGATCCACGCCGGTGTCGATGACCGCAACCTGGACGCCGGCGCCCGTGAGGCCGCGCTCCTGGAGTTCCGTGGCACCCACCATGTCCAGGTGCCACGTTTCGCCGAAGCCGCTCGATCCCGTGATCCAACCGATGCATCCGCTCGTCGCTGTGAGTGCGATGACGGTGGAGAACAGCAGGATGCGGCGGGCGGCAACTCCCATGGGTGCGCCCGGTTACGGCAGGGGCGGCTTAAAGGTGTGGCATTTCCCGGTTCGCAGAATGCGGCGGGACGGCCCACGGGATCAAGGGGTGGCAGGACCCGTTGACAGTCGTCGGGCTCGGTGACGGGTGCCGAGCGACGAACGGAACTGCCCGGCAACCCGGCGTGCCGGGATCCGGTCGGGCAGGCCGGGGGTCATGCAGACAACCCGAAAAGGAAAGAAGGGGAGGCGGGGCCCGCCGGATGCCGGCGGGCGCGGGATGGGTCCGGAATCAGGCCGCGACGGTCTCAGCCGGGTAGTGGCGCACGACGCGGCCTTCGCGTTCCTTGCGCACGAGTCCGGCGTCCACGAGGCGACCCATGTGCCAGTGGAGGGCCTGCGGGCTCATGTCCGTGGCACGGCTGATCTCCTTCTGGGTGAGGCCGGGCGCCTTCGTGAGGACATCCGCAACCGCGGCCGTCTTCGTGTTCTTCAGGATCGCAACCTCCTCCTTCGTGCCGGAGAGTTCCGCGCCGTTGATGAAGTAGCGTCGGTAGCGGCCCTGCTTCATGGAGGCGACCATGCGGTTCTGCTCGAGGACCTCGAGGTGGTACATGGTGGTGCCCCAACTGACCTTCGCGCGGGCGGACAGGTCGCTCGCGGAGATGCCGGGGTCGCCCTTGACGAGGGTGAAGATGCGTTCCCGCACCGCGTTCTCGAAGACCTCCTGACGCGTGATGCGGGCGTAGAGCGGAGCCACGGCGGCGAGGCCGACGAGCTTCTTCAGGTGCGGCCAGAACCACGCGAGGGCGCCGGCGGCGCCGAGGGCAGCAACCGCGGCCCATGCCACGGTCTCCGCCGGGACCACGCCGGCGTCCGCCACCGCGGCCGAGGACGTCGTCGGGCCGGACTGGACGGCCTTGCTGTCGTCATAGTCCAGATCGAGGCCCGCGCGCGCATTGACCAGATCGGACTCGGTGAAGTACGAGGAATCGATGGCGTGGGACGAGGAGTGGTCGCCGGGGGTCACCGGGGCATCCACGGCCTGAGGGAGGCGCTGGGCCACCGGAATCGCCTGATCGGCCACGTCCACGCCGGCAACGGAGATGCCGACGGAGGCGAGGGCCGAGATGAAGAATCCGCCCTCGGACGAATCGGACGATGACGCGTCCGTCGCCGGATTCGTGATCTCCTCGTACCAGCCGATCGCACTTGCGGCGGCCGGGACAAGGAGCAGTACGGCGAACAATGCGGCTGCGATGAGCCTGTGCTTCGGAATACGAGCCATGGGGTCCCTCCTCCCTCTCACTATGGGCCAAGGAGGTCGGGGGCCCTTTAAAGGCTTTCTCGATATGATCCTAGAACGTCGGCCCGTGGGGTGAACGTATCGGTCCAATTGGAAACGTATCACGGGTGCAGGCGGTCATCCTGGGGGCTGATCGCGAACCCGGGGCCAGCCTCCGAAGGCGTCTTCCCGTCCGTCGGTCCGGGCCGTGGATGGTCACGCCTTCCGGAATGCCTCGTCCAGGTCCCGCTTCAGGTCCTCAACGTCCTCAAGGCCCACACTGAGCCGGAGGAGCCCGGGCGTGACGCCGCTCCGCAACCGCTGTTCCTCAGGGACTGCGGCGTGGGTCATGGCCCACGGGTAGCTCATGAGGGATTCCACGGCACCGAGGCTTTCCCCGAGGGTCCAGAGCCGCACGCTTTCCGCGGCGCGACTCGCCGCTGCTTCCCCGCCATGGAGTTCGAACGACACCATGCCGCCGAACGCCTTCATCTGGCGCGTCGCAAGCGCATGCTGCGGGTGGCTCCCAAGACCCGGGTAGAACACCTTCTCCACCTTCGGGTGGGCTTCCAGCCACCGGGCGATGTCCATGGCGCTCCGGCAGTGGCGGTCCATCCGGACGGCGAGCGTCTTGATGCCGCGGAGGACGAGGTACGAATCGAAGGGGGAAAGGATGCCGCCGCTGGCGTTCTGGATGAACCAGATCCTCTGGGCAAGTTCCTTCGTCCTCGCCACGGCCAACCCGCTCACGGTGTCCGAGTGCCCGCCCAGATATTTCGTGGCCGAGTGGATGACCACGTCGGCGCCGAGGTCGATGGGTCGCTGGAGGTAAGGCGTGGCAAACGTGTTGTCCACCACGCTCATGGCGCCGTGGTCCCGGGCGAGGGCGCACGCCTTCCCCAGGTCCGCGACCTTCAGGTTCGGGTTCGTGGGCGATTCGAGGTACACCATCTTCGTGTTCTCACCCATGGCGCCGGCGATGGCATCCACGTCGGAGGCGTCCACGAACGTGAACTCGATGCCGAATCGGGAGGCGATCTGCTGGAAGTAGCGGACGGTGCCGCCGTACACATTCTCTTCGCTCACCACGTGATCGCCCGCCGACAGGAGGGACGTCACCGTGGTGATCGCGGCCATGCCGCTTGCGAAGGCAAACCCTGCCGCACCATTCTCCAGCGCCGCCACGTTCTCCTCCAACGCGCGTCGGGTCGGGTTGTGGGATCGGGAATACTCGTAGCCCTTGTGCCGGCCGAGACCCTGCTGCGCGTACGTCGTCGTGAGGTTGATGGGAGTCACGACGGCGCCCGTGATGGGGTCCGGGGACTGGCCCGCGTGGATGAGCTTCGTGTCGAACGCGTACGGAGTGGAATCGGACGTCGGTTTCGGGTCGGCCATGGAGGGCGCCTCGGGAGGGGTGTGGATTGTGGGATTCGGGTTTAGACGTGTCGGGTGGGGCGATGGTTGGAGTTGCGGTCCATTTTGCCAATTGGCACCAGCGTTTTCAAGCCGGCTATTGAGGGTTTTGTCCCGACTTCACGTGATGCCGGGAGAATGATTATTCCCTGCAATGAAAACAGGAGGTTTGGTAATCAACATGGGTTTCCGATCCACGATCCAGGGACGCACGCAGATGATCACGATTCTCGTCGCCATCGCCATTCTCGGCTTTCACGCGCCGGCCTCCGTTGCGCTGCCGGAACCTCCGCGCATTGCCATTCCCTTGGGGGCCGACGCGACGAATGCCGAGTATGCATGTCAGGCGCGCATGTTCCAGGACAACAGTACGGCATGGTGCAGTTTTCGATGCGGGTCCGGCGCGTACCTCACCGTTGAGGTTTCGTCCGAGGACACGAAGTGGGGGATCCCCGATGTCCATGGCTCGGCCCAGTGCGGGGGGAAGGAGGCCCAATGCACCGCGGAAGGGCACTGCGAAGCCGCAGATGGGCCCACGCCGACGTCCGGCGATCACGGGTTCTGCGTCGGCCGCGCCGACGAGTACAATCCGGACTACATCCGCGTCACCTGCGGCGCAGGTGGCGGCACCGTGACCGACCTGAACCTTGTGTTGCAGGTCACGCCGGACTCGTTCACTGTGGAATCCACGGCGCCGTCCCCGTCGGGCGACGTTGTCCGGACCGTGGTGGTGCCGATGATCCCCATGGCTGCCGGTTCCTGATCTGTTGGACTCGATGGGAACGTGCTCTAATGCCACGGAGCCAACGAGACCGTGATGGATTCTTATCGACTCCTGGGTCTCGTTGCCAGCGCCGTCGTGCTGGCTCAGCCGGCCGCAGCATCACACACGACTGTCGCCCAAGAGGGATTTGACGAATCGTTCTGGGCTCCCATGGAGGATGACCACGAACGGTTCCGGCAGCCCGGCCATGCACTCGACGGCATCGAGAACCGGGTCACGAGCGCGGCGTCCGCCGTCGGGGGTGGCGGGCCGTTCCTGGATTCCCGCTTCATGTGGGGTCCGCTCGTGTACGTCAGCGGCTCCACCCTTGGCGAAGCCGTGCTCGATCGCGGCGACGTGATCCTCCCGGGCGCGGGTTCCTTCTACACGTACCACGG
Source organism: Thermoplasmatota archaeon (assembly GCA_041599855.1). GTDB lineage: Archaea > Thermoplasmatota > SW-10-69-26 > JACQPN01 > JAJPHT01 > JBFILE01. The sequence goes on along the minus strand of JBFILE010000309.1, from coordinate 818 downwards.
CCAATGGAACGATCTCGATCTGGACGGGCGCATCGATGACCGCCCGGACGCGGCGCAGGAGGGGGGTGACGAGTTCATCTGGACCGGCATGTCCCGAGGGGATGCGGTCCACATGCCGTTCTTCGTGGTGCCGACGAATGGCCGCCTCGGGGAAGGTCCCGTGCTGAATCGTGATCCTGAACCGGCGGCGTTCGCGAATGCGACGGATTCGCGACCGGACGGCTGGTTTGCGGACCGCACGAACGACACGCAGCCGGGATGGTTCCTCGGGAACGGGTTCTCCAACCTGTGGCTTGACGAATCATGGCTCGTGACGACGCAGACCGTGACGGTCGCTTCCACGGTGGCTGCGGTCGGGAATGTCGTTGGTGTGGACCTCCGGGCTGACGGTGTTCTCGTGGATGTCGACCGGTACGGAACATTGAGTCCGGAAGTGGAATCGTTGTGGATGGCCGCGGCGCGGGTCGCCCTTGCGACGCGGGATGCGGCCTCCACGGAGGTGCTGGACACCTTCAACAAGACCACGACCACCCTCTACGCAGCCGTCGGCCAGGCAAGCCCTCTTGCGTCGGTCGTCGGCGGGCTCCTGCCGGAACACCCTCCCGCAGTCGAGGATTTCGTGGATCTCGCCGGGGCCGCCTACACGTGGGCGGACACCACGGTCACCGCCATGTACGACGATGCACTCGGAACCGCTCTTGGCGCACAGAAGATGTGGGTGCCGCCGCAACCGAAGGAACCGAATCATCCGATGGACGATTACGAAGGCCGCGCGCAAGGCGCGTTCCGAGATGTACGCGGGGCCGGCAACAGCTACG
>JBFILE010000308.1:0-4893 GCA_041599855.1 Thermoplasmatota archaeon | reverse complement strand
GGGGGCGGCTGCGGCCGCGGCCGAACCCTGACAAACAAGGTCCGGGCGCCGCGCGCGGGCGCCCGGATGGGCGGGGGCCGTGGCCCCTCGCCGGTGCGTGACCGCTTCACGCGGTGACAGGCACCTTGCGTCGGCCCGGTTCGCGGGGCACTTCCGCAATGCGCTCGAGGGCGACGAGGGCGTGGCCCGCTTCCTTGACGACGCGGCCGGTCGCGATGACGTCACGGCCGACGAGGCCGGCGTGGCCCGCGTCCTCCGTCATGAGGCCAAGGTTGTTCCGCCCGTCCGTCAAGCGCAGGAGGAGCTTCCCGTGGTACTCGTACTTCTCAAGGATGTTGCCGCGGACTTCCACGCGGCTTCCGATGCGGCTGGCCGCCTCAGCAAGGGGGATGCGTTCCACGAACGGTTCCGCCGTCCGCCACAGGCGCGCGAACTCGCTTGCAAGACGCTGCACCATGATGGCGTCCCGCGTCCACACGACCCACGTCTTCGGATGCACGTGATTCGTGAACATGAGCGCACGGCCTTCGCCGACGGCGAAGTTGCTGCGCACATCCTCATGCATGCGCACCTCGCACTCGGCAAGGACACTCGCGGGGAGGGCGCCGATGGCACCACGCGGGACCATGACCTTCGCGCCCTTCGGGAGGCGCATGCCTTCCACGCGGGATGCCGCGATCCGCGGGGGTCCCGTGCGGGACAGTTCGTCGAAACCCCAGACCGCAGTGAGCTTTGTCTCCTCGGGGTTCCGGTTCTTCTTGAAGGCGAGCGTGACCAGCATCCACGCCGCAGTGGCTCCCAGGAGGAAGCCCCCGGCTATCCACAGAATGTTCGATTGCATCCCATTACCGCGGGAAAATGACGCGGGAGAAGGGATAAGGGTGCCGAATCGATGCGAGGCGTCAGGGCTCCCTGCGAAGGATTCCCTGCAGCTTCGGAGATGCCAAGGCCATAACGGTTAACATGGCCGATTCGTCTGTTCCCGACGAATCCCGGGAGGTTTCACCCATGCTGATCGCTCATCGTGCCGTCCTCATCGCCATCGTCGTCAGTCTGCTGATACCTGTTTCGCTCCTCGGCGTCGAGCGGGCCGAGGCGTGGCCGGGTGACCCGTTGACGAGCAGCGTCATCCATTTCGCCGAGGGTCGGGCCGGCATTGGTGTCCTGCGCGAGGGGGCTTGTGATGCGCGGATCACGCCCGCGGGTTGCGTGGACTGGGTCCATCACGACGACCTCGCGGGGAACAGTTACGAGTATGCTTACGCCGTCGCCTACTCGCCGGACGCGGCCACGGTGTATCTCGCGGGCGGCGGCCTGCCGGGGCCCGGCGGTCCCGCCATCGAGCAGGATGTGATCGTCCGGGCACTCGATGCGGTCACCGGGGCCATCCGGTGGACCCTCCGCCATGATGGCGGTGTCAACGGATCGGATTGGGCGCGAAGCATTGTCGTTGATCCTGACTCCAGCCGCATCTACCTTGCAGGTGGGATCACGACGGGCTTGGACAGGGAGGCATTCGTTGCCGCCATCGACGCGGCGACGGGCACCATCGAATGGATCACGACCGATTCGTTCAACGAAATGGCCGAGATCGTCATCACGCCGGATGGGGGCACGGTCCTCGCCCGTCACCCGGGGGGGCATGTCATGGCGTTCTCCGCGGAGTCCGGCGACCGCATGTGGATCCGGAATTTCGGAACCGGGTCCGGCCTCTGGGATGACGCAAACGCCTTCGCGCTGAGCCCGGACGGCGGCCGCGTCGCGGTCGTCGGGGCGGAGAACGAGCGCGTCGCGTCCGGTCATGAATCGGACCTTCTCGTGGAGGTTCTCGATGTGGCGACCGGCGCGCGGGTCTGGGATCGCCGCGTGGAACGCTTCGACGACGCGGACCGCGCTCTTGACGAGGCGGCGCTGTTCGTCGCGTGGACCTCGGACGATGCCGTGCACGTGGTCGGCCGCGGGGAAACCCCCGTGAGGCCGACCGCGGTGATCCGCCTCGTCCTCGACGGCGCCACCGGGGCGGTTCGGTTCCACGAGGAATCAAGAAAGGAGCACTACGGCGGACCGGTGGCGTTCGATGTGTCGCCGGACGGAAGCGTCGCGTACCTCGCATTCGGCACCTACTATGCCGACTTCTGGGAGGTGGAGGCGTATGCTGCGGTCGGCCCCAACCTGTGGACCCACCACCATCGCGGGGTGCATCCGTCCCAGGGGCAAGCGATCGCGCTCATGGTCAGCCCGGACGGTCGGGTGGTTCACCTCGCGGGTTCCGCGAACGTGGATGCCAGTTCCCTTGACGCATCGGTTGTGGGGCTCGACGCACTCACCGGGCTTCCCCTCTATGCGGCCGAGTGGGGTCGCCCCGGCGCGGACTGGCTTCTTGCCGCCGCTCTTTCACCGGACGGTTCGGCCATCACCATGGCCGGGCTCACATACTCGTGGAACGACGAGGCGGACCTGCTCGCCGTCGCGTTCCGGGTACCGGAACTCATCCGGTAGGTCGGAAGCATCTGCGTCGAGTCCTCGAAACGGTTCGCGCCATCCCACGGGGTTCCAACGACGGTTTCACGTCCTGGGTCGGCAGGTCGCGCAGCGGATGGACCGGATTGCCCACGCAGGGTGCTTGGGAGGTCGCCCGGATCCGTCGATGGATCCGGGGCGCGGCCGCCCTGCGGACGGGTGGGGGACTTGGAGTGATACTCGGAAGGTACCATCTGTGTTTAGGTCAGGGTGGTGTTGCCGGCGAGCATGACAGCCGCAGGGCATGAGGGGCGGGGAGCGGTTCCCGTGATCATCGTGGCCCTGGCGGCTGTGGGTGTCCTGTTCCTCCCATGGGCTCCCGCTCCGATTCTGGCCGCCGCGGTCATGCTCGCTGCAACGGCCAGCATCAAGGACTTCCGCTCCGCGGGAGCCCCCATCGCGGCGCTCGTGGCCATGGCGGCAGTGGTCCTCGCCGTCAATTTCGCTCGCCCGCACCTCGTTGAAACCTTGGGGCTGATGCGCGGGGCGGTCGTCGCCGGCGTCCTGCTCCTTGCGGCCGTCGTCGTGTTCCGACCTTCGTCCGATGAGGAACCCGGTCGCGCCTGGCCATTCGTCCTTGCAGCAACGGCGGCGACCGTCATTGGTGGGCATCTCCTTGGGCGGTTCGGACCCGTCCCGTGGGGGCTCGACACCATCGTTCTCCTGCCACGAATCGATCTTCTCATCACACCGTTCCTCGCCATCACCATCATCGTGGTCTCGGCGGAATGGGTCCTCCGCGGGCCCCCTGCGCGCCTCCTTGCCGCGTGGGCGGGCCCACTCCGCGTCGTGGCCCTCGGGGGGGCCCTCACCGGTGTCGCGTTCATGCCGGCGCAGGGTGACTGGCGCGCGTTTGCGGCCGGGGCCGTGGTGGGGACATTCCTTGGCCTCGCCGCCCATTGGAGTGGGTCATGGATGCCGGCGGCCGCCGGTGGGGTGGCCCTTGTGTCGGGCCTCGTCGCACGAACCTTGGAGCTTGTTTCATGACATTGATAAACGCAGATACCCGGCTCGCAACCGGCGCCCGGGACCGACCCATTCCTTGGTTGATCGGTGCGCTGGCATTCACCACCCTGCTGTTCGTGCCGGCCCTCATATGGGCCGGCAAGGCCTGGGTCGGCAATGAGCGCTACACGCACGGGTTCCTCCTCCTCGGCGTGTGCGTGGCCATCGCCTGGCGCAACCTGCGTCACGCCCCCACGTCCGCGGAGGGCCCGGATTCCCGTGGCCTTGCGTTGGCGGTCACCGGACTCACCCTCCACGTCATCGGCTATCTCGCCCGTGAACCCGTCCTCTCCGTGTTCGCATTCCCATTCGCGGTCCTGGGCATCGTCGCATTCATCCATTCATCCGACGTGGCGCGACGCCTCGCCGTCCCCCTCCTGATTCCCCTCGCCGCCGTGCCGAATCCTGTGGCGACCGCGATCGGCGACCGACTCCAGACCATGAGTGCCTCGTCCGCCGCCGCCCTCCTCGGAGGCGGTTCCCCGAACGGGAACACGTTGGCCCACGGCGGGTTCCTGTTCGATGTGGAACCCCTCTGCAGCGGCATGGGGGGCTTCCTCGTGCTGCTCGCGACGGCATTGGTGCTCCTCCACGTCACCGGCGCGTCGCCGCGACGGTGGATCCTCCTCGTTCTGGCAACCATTCCGCTCGCACTCGCCGGGAACACACTCCGCATCGTTGGGACGGTCCTTGCCACGTCGCGTTGGGGGCCGGACGTGGGCCTTGGAACCACCCACGAAATCCTGGGGGCCATCACATTCCTCGTCGGCTTCGCGGGCCTTGCCGTTTTGGCCACCATCCGCAACACCCGAAAAGGGGGTGCAACCCTTGGCTGAGCGATGGGGGCAACTTCTCGCAGGCGGCGGCGCCCTCTCCATGGTGCTCGTCATCATGCTCCTCGGGGCGGACGCATCCGCGATCGTGGGCGGCAACGCCACCTACGTGGACACCAACGTGGTCGGTCGATCCAAGGATGCCGTACCTGTCCAATCCATCCTTTCGGTCGACGGTCACCGTCTGTCAAGTGGCATTCCCGGATGGCTTGTGGGGGCAGACCAGAGCGAGACCGGACACTGGCCCAGGATGATGGGGGTCTATGGTGCCGACTCCCTCATCGTCCATCCGTTCTGGCGGGCCGGCGACTACACGGCCATCGATGTGTTCGCCATGTCCACGCGGCAGACAAACGTGTTCCACAGCCTTGAGGCCAGCTACAAGGCAGTCCTCGGCTTGGACAAGTTGTCATCAGACCAGGTCGTCCTTCCCGTGAACCGCAGCTTGGGGGATGTTCCGACGCTCATGCCGGAATCCTTGCCCATGAGCCGCATCGTGGTCGGCCGAACGTCGGACAGTGGGGCCATGGAGGAG
>JBFILE010000307.1:0-4894 GCA_041599855.1 Thermoplasmatota archaeon | reverse complement strand
GCCGGTAATAATCATCCGACCCGGCGCGTGAGGCGCCGAAGGGCAACATGGCGTGGCGAGGGGGCGTGGGCCCCGGGTGGTGCAGGGGGGTCGGGACAACGGGACATGGAAGGCATGGGATGCGGACCGGCGGCGCCGGCCAGGGTCATCGGCGGCACCCATCATGACCGGCTGGCCATGGCCCGTTCCTGCACGGGGTGGTGCGAGGGACTACCGGAGTGGGCGCCCTCCATATCGCGTGCGCCCGGATCCTTCGGGCCTTGCGGGCCTTGGCAGGCATCCGCCCCGCATGAAAACGTCCCATTTTCGTCATTGTCCGCATCGTGTGGTCGACCGTGCAGGGTGTCCCCCCACGCGGTGACAAACGAATCCCTATGCCTGTATCACCCAAGTGCCGAGCGGGTCGGGGCAGCTCAATCCAGTCGTGGTCAGTGAGGAGGCGAACGAGTGATCTTCAAAATCATCATGTTGCTGGTCAGCGTGTTTTCCATGCTGACGAGTGCAGTCTTTCCGGCGCCCCCGGCAGCCGAACTGCTTGAAGATCCCACCCTCGCCGAGGGTTTCGTCACTTCGCAGGCCCTTGCGACCCGATCAATCGGCGGAACCGCATTCAGCCGCATCTCGGTCATATGGGCCGAGATGAATGACCGCCGCCTCGACGAGGATGCGTGGGGCACCGGTCAACTGGATTCCCTGACATTCAAGGTGGGTCTCAAGGCCGCCGACGGCCGGACCCTGACTGTCGGTGATGAGGCCTTCGACCTGAAGCCCACGGACACGATCACGATCCGGGACTTCAGCGGCCGCTTCGCCGTGGCCGGTACGGGCACCCCGGACATGACCATCTCCCTCGACGGCCAGGTCAAGGCGACCACGTTCAAGGATGGGCGCGTCCGCGCCGTCCAGACGAGTGTCGACGGCGACGAGAGCCGTCTCGGCGTGAATGCGAGTGCCCTGAAACCGGACACCCGCAACCGCATCGCGTACGTGGTCCTCGGCGGCAAGTCGATGGACACCGTGAGCGTGGACACGAGCGTGGCGCGCGAAGTCGCAACACGCGATCTCACGCCCGGGCGCGCCAACGCGACCGACCCTGCAAGCTCCATCCTCGCGCGCTGGGTGAAGATCGACGGCGAACTCGTCCGCGAGTACCGCTGGGGCGAAGGTGCCCTTGACACGATCCAGTTCGCGGTGGCCGACAACGCCGGCGACGTCCGCGTCTCCTACAACCGGAATGAGATCCCGCTCAAGCCCGGGCAGATCATCACGATCAAGAATTTCCTCGGGACCTACGTCCTCTTCCAGGTGAAGGACGCCTTCAAGCTCAAGCTCGATGGATTCGCGGAATCGACGACCACGAGCGATCACAACCCCCTCGGCGAGGCGACCGGAAACCTCGCCCCGAGTTCCCGGTTCGGCTGGACCCCCGCGAACCCCACCACGAGCGACTACGTCCAGTTCGTCGACTACTCGACGGATGCGGACGGCACCCTTGTCCTTCGCACGTGGAACTTCGGCGACGGCCCCGTTGCGAGCTATCCGCAGGTGGATGGCGTGAACCCGGATGCCCCCCGTCACCGGTACCAGAAACCGGGAACGTACGCGGTGCAGCTCACGGTCACGGACAACAACCTCGCAACCGACACCATCGTCCAGAACCTCACCATCTTCAACACGCTGCCGGTCGCCGCCTTCGATTGGGCGCCGAAGCAGGCGGCAACTCGGGAAGCCATCCAGTTCTTCGACAAGAGCTGGGATGCGGACGGGCGCATCGTGGATTGGCGCTGGGACTTCGGTGACGGCACCGTGCCCGTGAGCGCCCGCGACCCCAAGCACGCGTACCAGGGGAACGGCAAGTACAACGTGACCCTCACCGTGACCGATGCGGACGGCGGGCAGGCGAAGGCATCCCATGTGGTGCGCGTCCTCAACCTTCCGCCCATCGCGGACTTCACGTGGACGCCCGCGAATCCGCGCGCCGGCGAACTCGTGAGCTTCCGGGACGATTCCACGGACCCTGACGGGGTCGTCGTCGACTGGCGCTGGGAATTCTCCACGAATCCCCCGGTGATCCAGACCGGCACGAACCCCACGCTGTCATTCCCCCGCGCCGGCAACTTCCGCGTGAAGCTGACGGTGACCGACGATGACGGCGGCACCAACACCGTGTACCGCAACGTCACCGTCCAGAACAGTCCGCCCCTTGCTTCCTGGCGGATCCAGTACCCCGCGGTTCCCGTGACCGGCGACTCCGTCCAGTTCGAGGACCTGAGCGTGGACGCGGACGGGTCCATCGCAAGCCGCATCTGGAACTTCGGGGACGGCCAAACGAGCACGCTGCCCAATCCGCAGCACACGTACGATACAAACCGCTCCTACCGGGTGCGGCTCACGGTGACCGACAACCTGGGCGCCACCGATTACGAGGAACGCAACATCACCATCGGGAATGCCGCCCCCACGGTCGGCTTCCTGTACCAGCCGTCGAACCCGTTCACCTCGGAAACCGTGCTGTTCACGGACACCTCCACGGACCGTGACGGCGATACGACCCTCACGAGCTGGCTTTGGCGCTTCGGTGACGGGAACACGAGCACCGACCGGTTCACCACGTGGTCCTACCAGCGACCCGGCATCTACGAGGTGTCGCTGACCGTGACGGACGACGCCGGCAACACGGCGGAGGTCCGCAAGCCCGTCCACGTCCTGAACCGTCCGCCCACCGCGAGCTTCACCCTCACTCCGGGGCGCCCCGTCGCCCTCGAGCCTGTCCAGTTCGTGCCCGACGTATTCGACCCCGACGGCTTCATCGTGAGCTACCTCTGGGATTTCCAGGAAGCCACGAGCACCCTCCAGAACCCGACGCACGCGTTCACGCGGTCCGGCACCTACAATGTCATCCTCACCGTCGTGGACAATGACGGGGACCAGGGGTCCTTCGCCCGCGAAATCACGGTGCTCCACGCGCCGCCGCAGGTCAACTTCAACTGGACGCCCCTCGTGCCCACCGCCGAGACGCCCGTCCAGTTCACGGACCTCTCCGTTCCCACCGAAGGACAAGTCACCCAATGGAACTGGGACTTTGGCGACTCCGGTCGATCGAGCGCCGCGAACCCGACCCACACGTATGCGCAGAGCGGCACGTACGCTGTTCGACTCCTCGTCACCGATTCAAGCGGATCGACCGGTGCGGTCACGAAGAGCCTCACAGTGAATGCGCCGCCGACGGCGTCCTTCACGACGACGCCATCCTTCCCGCTCATCCGTCAGAACACGGGTTTCGTGAGCACGTCCACGGATTCGGACGGCGTCATCGTGACGCAGGAATGGAACGTGGGCGGCATCCTGTACTATGGTCGCTACGTGAACCACACGTTCGAGACGCCCGGCAGTGTCCTCGTCACCCTGACGGTGGTCGATGACAATGGGGGAACGTCCACTGCGACGCGCACCTACAACATCAGGAACCTGCCTCCCTCCCCGAGCTTCACCGTGAGCCCCTGGCCGGTCCAGGGCGAGCCCGTCACCTTCACGGACACGTCGACGGATTCGGAAGGCCATGTTGCGAACCGGACATGGGATTTCGGCGATGGCAACATCTCATTCGCGCCGTTCGCGAATCACACGTACGAAGTGAGCGGCATCTACCGGGTGCTCCTCCGCGTCACCGACAATGACGGCGCGGTTGCGAGCAGCTTCCGGAACATCCGCGTCACCGGCGACTTCGCAAAAACCCTCGAGTACCGCGTCGTCTACCCGGACGGATCGCCCCTCGACCTGTCCCGGACCGATGTCATCATCGATGCGCTTTCCACCAATGGCACGCGCTGGGCCAAGGGCGCCATGAACCTCACGAACGCGGCGGACGGCCGCGTACGCATCACGCTGACACCCGAGTCGTGGACGACCGGGGAACTCGTCACCATGACGACGCGGCTTTCGGGAATCACGTCCCAGCCCCGGTCGTTGGCCATCACCCTCGATGCCACGAGTCTGTTCCAGGCGGCGACCTTGAACCTCGTGGTGGATGTCGCGTTCCGGTCCAACGTGACCATGATGCGGGCCACTACGCAGGGGCTCGTCGACTTCGCTGACTACAACTGGAACGCGCCGGTATACGGGAACCAGAGCGAACCAGTCTACTTCAAGGTCAAGGTCACGTGGCTGGACGGAAAACCCGTCAAGAACGCCACAGTGTTCCCGCGCCTCACGTACAACGTGTTCTGGGGCGAATTCCTTGACCTCGGGGCCGTGCAGCAACTCACGCAGACCGTGGCGCAGAACACGACGGACGCGAACGGGGAAGCCATCTTCCTTGCGCCGTATTGGGTGCGGACCCCGTTCGGAACCCTCACGACGCCGGAAGGGTTCCTGGTGCAGCAGACCCTGCAGGCTCCGGGTTTCTACAAGCCTGGCGCGTACCGCGTGTTCGGAAAGGCCACCCTGGGAAGTCTCGTCCATGAGTCATCCGCCCGATTCTACGAGGATCCGTTCGGCGTCATGACGGGCGTGCTCTCGAACACGCCGTGACGGGGGGGGACAGGCGTTCCGGGCGGCCATCCTGATTGACACGAGCGTGAGCCTTGCCGCGTCGTCGACGCGGGATGCCTTGGCCGGGCCGTATCGGGTCGTGCGGCCCGACCGCGCACACCTCACAGGTGCGTGCGGGTGCCGGGGGGTGATCGCTGGACCTGCCACGGCCCACGCGGGTTGCGGGGCATGCAGCGAAGGATGCCCGCCCCTGCCGCGATCACGGGCGACGTCCGCGCGCCCTACGGCGACGAGGGGCGGCGCCCCCCTCCGGCCTTACGACAACGACCACGACCGCGGACGGTGCCCTTCCGTCCGTCCCATGATGATGGCCCCGACGGCGGACGGTGCCCTTCTGTCCGTC
>JBFILE010000306.1:0-4904 GCA_041599855.1 Thermoplasmatota archaeon | reverse complement strand
CCACCACGCACAGATCTCGGGGACGGTGGGGGCATTGGCGTTGGCCATCCCCGCTGCACTCTACGTCCTCGCCGTATGGTTCCTCCAGGAACGCCCGAGTGCGTCGAACGACGGCATCCACCTGCCATTCGGCGCGCTCCTGTTGCTCGGCACGCCGTGGGTGCCCGAGCCGGCGCTGGCGGTTGGATTGCTGCTGTCCCTGATGGTTGCAGTCAAGGTGACGCTACGACACAGGGCAGGTGCGGTTGTTCCAGTGGAGCCTTGATCGTGGGTCCCGTGCGCGATCACGCCGAGGATCGGCAGGTCGCGCGCCGGGTCGAGCGGTTGGTCACGGTCCTACCCGGAACCCGCCCCGCGCCCAACGTCGTCAAGAAAAACCCGCCCTCTCGTAGTATCGGTCATCGCCATGGCCAGCATCCTTGTCGCCCTCGGCGAAACGGCCCCGTCCTTCCAGCCTGCGCCCCAGGCGACCCACTGGCCAAGCGAGGTGCTCACCAAGGAGCGGCGGGCGCCGCTTGACCTGCAAGTTGTCACGTCGCGTCCGGTCCGTCTGCCGTGTCCGTAGCTTCCTCCAGACCGGATTCGCCACTCCGGACCTTCCCGGCGATGGCATCATCCAACCATCCTCCGTGATCATGCAATCCGCGGAACAGCCACGCTTCAGCCCGCGTCACCCCCGGAATCGAGGCTGCGCGGGCACGCAGTTCCTCCACCTCGGCCGTGTTGTGGGCGAACACCAGCGCGTCCCAGTGGCCGAGCTCCGGCGTCGATGGCGCCTTCGCGTACACATGGGACCCGTCCATCCGTTGATGGAATTCAGCGGTCACCTCGTCGAACCGATCGGGCTCGATGTAGAGGAGGATCTCGAAGAGGAACAGGCCGCCCGCCTTGCTCGGATCCAGCATGGGCACCGCGAAGAAGCTGCCTTCCGCGGCCATGCGCGCGTGACGGGTCCGCACCGTCCTCCCCGTGACGCCGAGCTCCGCACCCACCTCATCGAGGGACCGCTTGGCCTTGAAGCGGAGCGCCTGGAGGATGCGCCAATCCAGGTTCGTCAACGCGCGCTTGGTTTCCGGCATGTCCCGTTCGTAGAACTTCACGGGACTCGCCTCCCCCGTGATGTCCGACAGGATTCCCAGCGATCGTTCGAGCCCGGGGCCGTCCGCATGGGTGAAGTCGATGCAGAATCCGCGGCCGAGGAAATCGTGGATCTCGAGGAGGCCATCCATCTTCGCGATCGCGGCCATGGCGGCCTCCTTCTCCTCATCCGCCGGGGCCGTGAAGTAGTACGCCACCCCGGTCAATCCGAGGTGTCGGAGATTCGGGATCACCTGGTACCCGGCGATCACACCATCCGCCTCCATGCGTGCCACCCGGGTCTTGATCGTGTTCACGGAGCAGCCCAGGCGGCGGGCCAGGTGGCTCGACTTGAGCGCATCCGGGTCCTTGGGTCGCGTCAGGTACGGGCGGATGCCCATCTCGCGGATGATCCGGACATCGAAGTGGTCCACATGGGTCCGAGGCAGGGCCTGCGTATAGGTTTTCGCGGCCTGCGGGCACGAGGCCGATGACAGATGGCTCACAAAGCCTTCCAAAATCGTCAGCCACCCGGACGACGCCTATTAATCGACGCCACGAGTCGTATGCCTTGGGCCGGCACGTCGGCCCAGGTGATTCAACATGGGACGAAAAATGATCGATTGCCGCGACAACCCGAACCAGGACATCTGCACGAGCCAGATCTATTCCGACACCGAGGAGGAGCTTCTCATGGTGGCGCGCGACCACGCACTCGGATTCCACAAGTACCCGGACCACCCCGACACGTGGGCGGCCGTGAAGGGCATGGTCAAGGACGCCTGAGTCCGAGGCCCGCCGCCGTGGATTGCCATGGCGGCGGGTGCAAAGCCAACGGAAACTCATCGATGGATGCGCACATGCGGCGCGCCTGGTCCACGGCCTGACCGGGGGAAACAGCGCGTGCGGCATGGTGGCCGTGCCGGCTCGTTGGGGGCCGCGCAGGTCCTGGCGTCTTCCCGGTCGGCCGCCTTTTTTGGTTGTCCCTCACTCACGCACGGGTCTCGCCATGATGCGCGCGCGGCTCCTCCTTTCCCGTTCCGCTCATGCTCATCCGCACGCCAAGCCAAAGGAGGCCGAACCACGTGAGGAACACGGTGGGGACGAGGTAGATCGGGGGTCGCTCGATGATGAGGCCGCCCGCGACGACAACCGCAAGGAGGGAGATGCCGCTCATGATGCGCCACCCGACACGCGCACGCCGCGCGTCCGCCGTGTGCGCCTGATGGATGAACAGCGCCGTCGTCGCCACGTAGAATACGGCGAGGCCCGCGCTGTGGACGAAGTTGATCGTCTCGTAAATCGCGGCGAACACGATGGTCGTGGGATCCGCCTGTGCGAGGGGGATCAGGCCTCGGGGAAGGGCAAGGTCGAATGGCAGGATCAGGAGGACGCCCAGAACCAGGGTCAACCACAGGCCTGGGATCGCGATGCGACGCGCTTCCGTCCCATCAGCATCCGTGTGGGAGGGCGCAACGGCCAACATGATCGCGCCCACGGCGAAGAGGATGTTCGCCGCGACGCTGATGTACGCCGAGACAAGGAGGAGGTCGCTGGCCGCGGCCATGGCCTGCCCGGCGGACACGGGGTCGCCGGGGTCATCGGCGACGGCGCCGCTTGCGAAGTAGAAGCCGACGCCTGTCAAGGTCAGGATGGCCGCGATGGCGATGATGATGCCGGCGACGCGGGCAGGAGTCGGGGGGTTGCGCGAAGGGTGCGATGCCATGGGGAGGACAGGGCACGCGTTCGAGTTTAGGGGTTGGCAACATCAGGTGGTGCATTCTGGACATGCCGGGACAACCAGCCATCGCATGCCTCCGGGAACAGGCCGTCCCGCATGAACTGCAACTCCAGGCCAAGGATGCCGGCATCCCGGGCTTCGGCGGCGCGGCGGGCGGCTTCGTCCAGGCCCGACACGGGAACGAGGACGACGGCACGCGGGCCCGCAACGGGGCCCATGATCCGGTCCGGGAACACCTTCGCCAGCTTCGCTGCCACCTCGGGCGCGCGGGACTCGGCGGAGTTGATGGAGGGGCCGATGGGGCATTCATACACCGCGATGGACAGGCCCTCGATGCGACCCGGGCGGAACATGGGCATCATGGCCCCGGCGTGGATGAGTTTCTCCATGCGGCGGGCCACGGTGCGCCGGGTGACGCCGACCACATTCGCCACTTCCTGGGGGGATCGCCGGGTGCCGCGCCGCAGGGCAACGAGGATGCGGCGGTCGAGATCCGTGATCGGGAACGCATCCGCAGGACCCGGAGGCCATTGGTCGGAACGGAACCCGGGAATCGTCCGCGCCGCGCCCAAGGCATCCGCGAGGTCATTGATGTCGGCGGTCAACCGGTCGCCGTCCCCATGCCAAGTGTGGAGGAAGCACCCGTCCATGTGCAGGATGGCCATGGACACCCACGGGAAATCCTTCAGGCGGCGCGCGAGATCATCGGACCCGGCGACGGTCACGCCGTCGAAACGATGGCCGGCGCGGATGAGTCCGAGAAGGCCCGGGTGGGGTTCGAAAAGGAAGCCTTCGATGACGCCGCCGTCGGCGAGCGCCTTCATGCGCCGCTGCACGGTGTTGCGGTGGAGGCCGGTCTTCGTGGCAATGGCTTGAGAACTCACGGACCACGCGCCGCGGGGGAAATGCCCATCCGACCATCCGAGGAGTTCGCGCAGGATCACCAGGTCAGTCGGTGTGAGGCGCATGGGCATGCAACGGGCTGGGGGGAGGTAAGGGTTGGGTCTCTTTGTGTGGAAGATCTACCCGCGCCCTTCCTGTTGTTTCCGCCAGCCGTAGGGAGTGACCCCTCGCGGCTTGACGAGGGAAAGCACGGTCGCGACGCCGAGCGCAGCCATGGCCGCGGCCGAGGTTGCGACCATCTGGATGCGCATCCCGTGGAGCTCGCCTTCAGCCAACGCGGCTTCCGCGACCGCCTGCGCCAGATGGCCGATGGGCTGCATGTGGAGGAGCAGGATGGCTGTGGACACCCCGGTGATGAGGAGCTTGGCGATGATCCAGTAATGGCGGAACAGGCCCCACGGAGTGCCGAGGGATTGGAGGATGCCGGTGGTGAGCGTGGCGAAACACAGCGGCACGATGGCGTACCATGCCATGATGTCCATGGAGACGTAGGCGGCCCGCACGGTCATGGCATCGCCGCTGGCAAGGCCGGCGACGGCAACCGCGAGGAACGCGGCAATCGCGCCGAACCATCCCACGGAGGACATGACGTGCGCGGCAAGGGCGACCTTCGTTGCCCGCGGGCCCATCATCATGGCGCGTGGCTCCCGAGATTGTTGCCCGTCACGTGCAGGATGGCCAAGACGAGGACCAGGATTGCGGCAAGGGCTCCCGAGATCCAGACCCATCTGGGGGTGGCTGGCGGACTGCCCGCGGAGGGCTTCTCGGAGGACGCCGTGCCGGAACTCATGGGTGGCGTGACCCGAGGGTGTGCACTTCAATTCTCCGTGGAGAGTCTCGCAACGACCGCGGGCATTCCGGAAGCCGTGCATTCACACGAACTCGATGCCGTGACGTGCCCCGATCTCGAGGAGTCGGGACTCGTCGCCCTGCGGCTCGCCCGCGCGCGGAAGACGTAGCTCCTGCGCGGGCTCCGAGGCCTCCCGGACGAAGTCGTCGAAGCCCGCGGGAAACGTGAGGACTATCCAGCGCGCCTGCGGCGTGCGGATCGTGTACGTGTGGGGCACATTCCGGGGTCCGACCGCGATGTCGCCCGGTTTCATGTCGAAGGTCTCGTCGCCCACCTGGAGCGTCATCTCCCCGTCCTGAAGAAGGAAGACCTCGTCCTCGCGCCGGTGGACAT
>JBFILE010000305.1:0-4934 GCA_041599855.1 Thermoplasmatota archaeon | reverse complement strand
GAATCCCTCGTCGATGAAGAGGGAGTCCACGCGGGTGCGCTCCGCCGCGAGGCTTGCCAGGCCGAGGGCGAGGGCGAGACTTGCGAGGAAGGTTTCGCCGCCCGACAGGCTCTGCAGGCTGCGGACCTCGTCCGCCATGTCGCGGTCCACCACCTGGAGGTCGAGGTCGCTCCCCGGGACCCGCATGAGGCGGTAGCGCGGCGCGAGGTCGTTGAGGCGATCATTCGCGTGGGAGAGGAGGGCTTCCAGGGTGAGGCTCTGCGCGAAGACGCGGAACTTCTTCCCGTCCGCACTCCCGATGAGGCCGGACAACTCCGCCCATGTGCGGCTTTCGGCGCGGGCCTTTTCGAGCGCCGTCCGGAGGGAGGCGGAAGCCGCTCGTCGGCCGTCATCCAGCTTCAGGCGGACGCGGATTTCCTCGTGGATCCCTTCCGCCGCTTCGAGGGCGGTCTGCCGGTCGGCGGTCACCGCTTCGAGGGATTCCTCGGCCAGCGCGGGGGAATCGGTGGCCTCGTGGGCGACCAACGCCTGCGCCTTTGCTGTGGCCACGGCCGCGTGCGATCCCACGTCTTGACGGAGCGTGTCGAGTGCGGCGCGTTCCCCGGTGATCCATTCGGCATCGCGCGCCAGGTGGGTGCGGAACACATCCTCTGCCATGTCGAGGGCTTTGAGTGCTGCATCCAGCGCGGACCGGCTTTCCCCTTCGGCAGCGGACCATGAGGCCACCGTTTCGACGGCCGCTGTCACCCGGACCTCGGCCGCCTTCCTGTCGGAGGCTGCCTCCGCGTGGGTGGCCGTGGCGGCCGCGAGGCGCGTTTCCGCGTCCGTGACGGCGGTGTCGAATGCGAGTCTCGCGGCGTCCACGGTGCGACCGCCGAGGAGCGCTTCCCGTTCCTTGCGGACGGCGTGCGTGTCGAGTTCGTGGGCCTCGTGGAGGCTCACGAGTTCCCGGAGCTTCGTCGCTGCCTCCGCATGGGCGGCGGTTGCTGTTCCAAGGTCGCGGACCACGATGGCCCGGCGTTGACGCGTGGCTTCGGCGCGCCGCTCCTGCGCGTCCCACGTGGCGACCATTTCGGCCCGTTCCGCAATCCACTCCGCGGGCGCGGCTTCGAAGGCCACGGCGGCGTCCCTGGCCGTGTCGAACACGGGCGCAAGAAGCGCGCGATCCGCGGCCACCTTCGCGGCCCGTTCGGCATGGGTCGTCCGTGCCGTGTCCCGGTCGCGACGGGCCACCTCGTTCGCTGTGTTTGCTTCCGCAAGGGTGGTCCGTGCCGCTTCATTCTCCGCTTCCTCCCTGGCATGGGCGGCCCGCACGGTTTCGGCTCGTGCGATCGCATCTTCGCGACCCCGCACGCGGGCCCGCAACGCGTCATTCTGCCCGCGGTAGGCGGCGCGGACTTCCTCGAGGCGGGATCCGGCATCGGGTGCGAGGGGCGTGTCCGGAAGCGCGAATCCGTGGGCGGTGACGGTGCCGGCCCACTCCGCCGTGAGCCGGGCGATGGTTTCCCGTGCCGTCGCGGCCGCCTCGAGGGCGTTCTCCCGTGCCGCCGTGGCCGTGGCGAATCGGACCTGGGCGTCGCTCCTTGCACGTTCCGCCTCACCGAGGGTCGCCCGCGTCCGCGTCACGTTGTCGGCCAGGTCGTTGCCGAGGGAGGCGAGGGCGTCGGGCGCGGCGTATGGGTGATCGAGGGCGCCGCAGAGGGCGCACGGTTCGCCGGGCACGAGTGTCGCCCGATGCTCCGTGAGGCTTCGGATCCGGTGCGCGTCCGCCGCCTGCTTCTCGAAGCGGACAAGGTCCTCGGACAGCGTCGCCAAGCGTGCGCCGGCAGCGGTTGCGTCCGCCGTGGCGGTTGCAGCGTCAACGTCCGCCGCGGCCGCACGGGTGCGTGACGCCCGCTCCTGTTCCTCCGCCGCGCCGGCCGCTGGGAACACCTGTCGGATCAGGTTGGCCAAGGCGTCGAGGCGCTCGGTGAGGGCTTCGCGCTCCGTCTCATCAACCGCCGGGCACGCGGCCAGATCCCCTTCCGCCTCCCGGAGTGCGGCGCGGGTAAGCGCCAGGTGCGCGGCGAGCCCGTCATGGATTTCGCGGGCGTCCGCAAGGCGTGCCTCGCACGCGACGGCCGTGCCGTCTGCAGCCACCATCGTGGCGTTCGCGTCCTGAAGAGCGGCCAGGTCCTTCGCGTGCCGCTCAAGGAGGTCGCGCAACCGCGGCCAATCCGCGGCCACCGGCCCGATGGGTGCGTGGTCCCGGCACCATGCGTCGACCTCGGCGAGTACGTTGTCGCATGCCGCCTGTTCCGCCGCGAGTGTCGCTTGCGATTCCAGGGCGGCCTTCTCGCGGACCTGTGCCTCCTGCATGCGCGCCGCCACCTGCTGCAGGCGCTCGTTCTCGATGGCAACCTTCGCATCCAGTTCCGCGGCAAGGGCGAGTTCCGGCGCCGCGTCCGCGCGGGCCTTCCGGAAGCCGTCGAGTGCGACCTTGGCAGTTGCCTCGGCAGCGGCGGTTTCGACCATGCGCGTCTCGGCCTCCGCGAGCGCACTCCGCAGCGTGGCCAGTGCCGCTGCTGCCGCAGCGCCCTGGGATGCCGCCTCATCGAGGCGGGTCACGATGGCGCGCTGGGCATGGGCGCGCTCCACGTCCGAGAGGAGTTTTCGTCGGGGCTCGGCGGCCGCATCGGCAGCACGCGCGGCGGCTTCCGCCGTTCTTGCCTCCGCCACCTCGGCCGCAAGACGTGCCTTCGCGCCAAACCATGCGACGGCGGCTTCCCCCTCCTTCACCGCCGCTTTCGCCCGCGCCCGGCCGGCGGCCGCTTCTGCGGCTTCCGCATCAAGTGCGGTGCGGGCTGCCTGGTCAAGGGGTAGTCCGGCATCGAGTTCCCGCTCAAGGCCCGCGACCTCCTCGCGCGCCTCCTTCGCCATGGCGAACGCCTCCTTGCTGATGACGCCGTAGATCTCGGTCCCCGTGAGGCGTTCAAGGAGGTCCGCGCGCTCCTCGGGCCGTGCCTTGAGGAAGCGGGCGAATTCCCCTTGGGCAAGGAGCGCGCTCCGGCAGAACTGGTCGAAGGAAAGGCCGAGGCGGTCCTCGATGGCGGGGAGGACTTCGCGCTTCTTGGCCCCGATGAGGCCGTTGGTCGT
The DNA here is from genome assembly GCA_041599855.1 of Thermoplasmatota archaeon. Taxonomy (GTDB): domain Archaea; phylum Thermoplasmatota; class SW-10-69-26; order JACQPN01; family JAJPHT01; genus JBFILE01. The sequence continues at coordinate 1,799 of JBFILE010000305.1, read as the reverse complement.
GAGGTCCCGGAGGGTCAGGGACTGGCTGCCGAGGGCTCCGGTCGCGCGGCCCCGTGCCCGGCGGACCTCCCATCGTGCGCGATAGGTTCGGCTGTCGATCCCAAGGAAGTCCACCTCCGCGTACGCGTGCGCGGCGCCCCGCCGGAGGACACTGCGGACGTCGTTCGCGCGGATCCTCGTGCCCTCCTCCTCGTCCTCGCGCCCCACATGGGCGCCGCCGGTCGCCTGGAGGCGCGGCGTCTTGTCGAAGAGGGCGAGGCACATGGCGTCAAGGAGGGTGCTTTTCCCGGCACCCGTGGGCCCGGTGATGGCGAAGATCCCGGCCTCGTGGAGAGGCGTTGCGGTGAGGTCCACTTCGAAGGGGATCCGGAGACTCGCGAGGTTCTCGCCCCGGATGGCGAGGATCCTCACGTGGCTTCCTCCTCGTGGGCGCGGGCGACGACCGCATGGAACGCCTCCATGAGTGCGGGGGTCGGTTCGCTGTCGAAGGCGCGGGCGTGGCAGCGGCGGAACACGTCCTCCGGCTGGAGTTCGCCGAGGGTCACGTGCGGCACCGCATCGGCGAGGCCTGCGCCGGTCCCGGTGGTGTCGACCCCGAGACGCACGAGCCGCGCGGCCTTGGAGGCGAGTGCCTCCTCGATGAGGCGGCGAACGTCCGGGTCCGGGGCGTCAAGGAGGACGCGCGCTTCGAGGTACGGCCATCGTTCCCGGGGCATGCTGCCGGCATCGGGCAACGCGCGCAGGGCTGCGGTCACTTCCGTGATTGGCGCGCTCCCGGTTCGCGGCACGTGGACCACGTCCACGGTGCGCGGAATGCGGAGCCCCTTTTCGGCGACGATCCGGTCGCCGTCCAGGTCCACGATGCGGACCTCATGGGCGTACGCGCTCTCGGGAAGGGAAAGGGGAATCGGGGATCCCGAATACCGGATGCGACCGCTGGGGCCGACGCGTTGCGGTCGGTGGAGGTGCCCGAGGGCCGCGTAGGTCACGTCGTCCGGGAAGATGTCGGCCGGGAGCGCGTGCTGGTTCCCGCCGAGGATGCGCCGTTCACTCAGTTCGGAAAGGGTTGTCCCGACCATGTAGCAGTGGCCGGTGGCAAGGAGGGATTCCCCGTCGGTCCGGGCGTCCCGCGCCCGGTCGATGACGTGGGCGTACACCGCCCGGACGCCCTCGATCAGGGGATCCCCGCCCTCGGGAGGCGACAGGGTCGGCAGGTCCGCGGGCCGCAGGAACGGAACTGCGGCGACGCGGGCCGCCACGGCCCCGTCCTTGTCGTGGATGGGAACGATGATGCGGTCCGCGTCGGGCATGCCGTCCGCACCCCGCGGAAGGGTGCCCACCACGTGCACGCGGAACGCGTCGAGCAGGGGGCGGGGCGCTTCCAGACGGCTCGGCGAATCGTGGTTGCCCCCGGTGATGACCATGTCGAGCGCGGGCATGCGGGCGTGCGCATCCGCGAGGAACCGGTACCAGAGAGCCTGCGCCTCCGCGCTCGGGTTCGGCGTGTCGAATACGTCACCCGCGTGGATGAGGGCGTCCACCTGCTCGGATTCCAGAATGTCGAGGAGCCATGCAAGGAACGCGGCGTGCTCGTGGGTGCGGGAGTGGCTGCCCAGGGTGTGGCCGAGGTGCCAATCGGCGGTGTGCAGGATGCGGATCATGGAGCGCTCTCCCTGGTTTCGGCGGCGCCTTCGCACGGGCCGCCGCGGGTGCGGGCGTGGGGGCAGGTGCGGCAGGACTTCGTGTCGCGGGGCGCGTTCGGCCATGCCTCCCGGAGGACGGCCGGGTCCCGGGAGAGG
>JBFILE010000304.1:0-4937 GCA_041599855.1 Thermoplasmatota archaeon | reverse complement strand
GGGCGGGCCGGAGTCGTCGGGCGGGCAGACGTGGCGGGGCAGGCGTGGGTGAGTCGCGGAGCGGGGTGGGTGGGCGTCCGCTGTCCTGGAGCGGGACGGTGGGCTGGCGGGAGTTGTGCGGCGGGTCCGCACGCGCCCTCCGGGCTCGGAATGGGGTGGGCGGTCGGGTCGCTTCCCGCGGTGGGTGGGCCGGCCTCGCCCGTAGCCATGGGGCAGGCTGGCGTGAACCGCCCGACGGATCGTTCGCCCCGCGTACCCGAAGCCGCAAGACCCGGCGGCGGCCGGTTTCGGGGTTCATGCCGCATGGGCGTGAGCGCACCCGCTGGCGGCGTCGCCTGAGCGACGACGCGGCAGCGGATGATGACGAAGATGGCTGAGACTCAGCGCCGGCGCAGGAGCGCGACGCAGCCGATGGCGACGATGGCGAGGACGCCGGCGATGCCGGGTGTCGCGGCCTCTGCCTCACCCTGGGGCGCAGCGGCCGGTGGCGTCCCGGCGTCGGCCTTCGTGATGGTGAACGTGTCCGCGTAGTCCCGGTCGTCGGCGGTGGTGACGACGCGCCCGGTGAGGGTGGTCGCGGTCGCCTCGAACGCCACGTAGTGGTATGTGCTCTTCCGGGTCGCGCTCCACGCGGGCTTCGGCTCCTCCCAACCCTCATACAGGCCGCGGCCGCCGCCGCCGGTCACCATGTAGATGACGCCGTCGCCTTCGGTGTACGCGGAGACGTTGGTGTTCGCGACCTTTCCGCCCTTGAGGGGGTAGGAGCGCTCGTGGCCGTGGTCGTGTCCCTGGATGACGACGTCCACGCCGCCTTCCTCGAAGATGGCGCTGAATGCGGTCTGGAGTTCCGGGTGGGATCCGTGACGGTTCGACGAATAGATCGTCTCGTGGAGCATGGCCACGGTCCACGTGGCGTTCCGGTTCGCGGCAAGGTCCTTCTTCAGCCACGCGAGTTGTTCCGGGGTGGGCGCGTTCATGTCGGAGTACGTGTCCACGACGACGAAGTGGATGCCGTCACGATCGAAGGAGTACCAGAATTCGTTCCCGGGGAGGCTGAACATCTGCCGGTAGTACGCGAGTTCGAGGGGGTTGGGCGGGCTCGTGGTGGTGCCGGTGCCGATGTAGGTTTCGTGGTTCCCGAGGGCGGTGATCCATGGCACGTTCGCGGCGACGGGTTCCACCATGTCGAACCACGTGAGCCATTCGTTCTGGCGGCCTTCGCCGTACGCGATGTCGCCGGCATGCAGGACGAACGCGGGCGCCTCGGCCTCGATGGCGGTCGTGGTCCGCTGTCCCCTTTCGCCCGCGCCCTGGTCGCCGAGAGCGACGAATCGGACACTGGTGCCTGCGGCAGGGGCGCGGTCGTTCGGCGTGGTGAATGTGAAGGTGCGGTCGTCGATGGCGTACGTGTACGTGGTCGCTGCGGTCAGGCCGGTGAGGCGCGCTTCGTACACGGTGCGGATGCTGTGGCCTTGGACGGCGGTGGCGGGGTAGGGTTTCGCGGCGCCGTCGGGTCCGGTGAGGACGACGCGGGCATCGTTCCTTGGGGCCGCCTCGGTCCACACGACGCTGACTTCGGTCGACGTGTCGCTGGACGGAATGCCGAGGTGGACGTGTTCGGGGGCGGCGGCCGCGAGTGGGACGACGAGCAATAGCAGGACGATCGTGACGGTCGGGGCGGCAGCGCGCATGTGGCGGGCACGGCACGCCCACCTTGAAAAGATTGTGTGGGCGGCGCTGATCATTCGCCCTCCATGATACCACCTTGACCGCGGAGGCCGGTTCGAACCCCCCCGGATCCACCAGTGAACCGGAAACGATGACCGGGGCGAGCCCACGGGGGGCGCTGACGCACTCCCTGCGCTTCGCTCCGGCCGCACGTCTGCGTCTCGACGGGCTGCGGCCGCCTTCGACAAGGCCCTCTCGGCCGGCGACGCGACCCTTCGGCCGTAGGCGGCTTGGCCGCAGCCGGGCAAGGCCCGCCAAGGCGCAGACGCGCGTTGCGCGTCAGACGCCGCCGCAGGCCGGACCCCGAGGTCGCATCGTCGGAAGGAATCGCGACGAGTGGCCTACGGCCGCTCGTCGGACCAGATCTTGATGGGACCTTTGGGTCGCGCGATGCACGTGAGCACGAAGGTCTTCTGCTGGTCGGCGGTGAGGGCTTCCCCGGCACTCTGGTCCGGCGCGGTGCCTTCCCAGCGCGCGCTGCACGTGTCGCAGCTTCCTGCGCGGCAGGAGGAGGGCAGGTCGAGGCCGGCTTCTTCTGCGGCGTCGAGGATGCTCTTGTTCTTGCTGACGGCGAGGACCTTGTTCTCGTTGGCGAATTCGACGCGGAAGTGGTCGGCCGGGATTTCCGGTTCCACCATGACTTCCTCGGCTTCGGCTGCGGCGACGGGCGCGGCGACGCCGCCTTCGGCCATCTTCATGATGCCGGCGATGATGCCGTGGACGTCGAGGACGTCGACGCCGGCCTTCGCCTTCTTCGAGGTCTTGGCGAGGAGCGTGTAGGGTCCGGGGCTCGCGGTGACGACGGTGTCGACGCCGAGGGCGAGGGCTTCCTTGAGGCAGCGTTCCGCGATCTCGGTCTGGAGGTCGCCGTCGCGTTGGTCGAGTCCGCGGCCCCATCCGGAGTCGTGGGTGAGGACGCCTGCGATTTCGATGCCGGGGATCGCTTCCACGAGTTCGAGGTACGTTTTCTCGTCGGCGTCATCGAAGCCTTCGGGGACGTGGATCGCGACCTTCTTGTCGAAGGTTCCGGTGAATTCGAGGCGCTTGGCCTTGACCGCGCGAGCGAGGGCGGCGGTCGTGTGTTCCACGGTCTTGGGGCGCCAGTCGAGGTCTGCCTTCTGGAGGGCCATGGGCCAGTCCCAGCGCATGGTGCGGAGGGCGCCGGCGTCGGGGGTGACGAGGAAGGCGGGGTCGAGTTTCGCGACCTCTTCGAGCATGGGGGTGACGACTTCGTAGAAGGTGTCGCGCATGCCGCATTCGACGAGGGTGCTGCCGGCCGTGACTTCGTGCTTGCCCATGTGGGCGAGTTCGATGCCGGCGTTGGAGAGGGTTGCGGCCGCGTGCTTTGCGACATCGGTGGCTTCGTAGGCGGCCGTGTCCTCGGCGACGTACAGGGTGCGGGCCTCGTTCTTGAAGCCCACGTTGATCCATGCATTCCTCTTGTCGGCGGGTTTCCCGTACACGTTGCCGTCCTTGTTGGCGGCGGCTGCGATGGCGACCTGGGACGGGAGGGGACCGAATTTCCCGACGTAGGCATCGAGGAGGAGGTCCGTGATGCGGCTGAGGGGTACGTCGTTCGGGAAGGCGCGGTCCTCTGCGCGGGAGAGGCATGTGCGGGCGACGTTCGCGTGAACTTGGCGGCTGGGTTCGGCTTCGCCGCGGAGGATGCCGAGGGCGGCAAGGACGCGGCCGCGGGGGAGTTCGGTTTCCCAGACGGCCTTGAATCGGTTGGGTGCGACGTCGTTGGCGGCGAGGCATCCGGTGGCGCCTGCGATGGCGGTTGCGATGTCGCCGAGTTCGCCGGCGCGGAGGCGGCCGAGGGCCTGGTTCATGGCGATCTGGCTGGGTTCGAGTTTCTCCTTGCCCATGTACGCGTTGGTGCGCATGGCCTTGAGGAGGGGCGCCTGCAGGGCCCAGAAGGCGTTGAGGCTGCGCATGGGTGTGCCTTTGACGCGGGCACCGAGGACGGGCCCGGGGTTCATGATGTCCTTCGGGTCGGTCTGGGCGCGGAAGTCCCGGATGCGGTCCAGGTTCTTCGATCCGAGGACGGCTTTGGCTTCCTTGGATTGGAGGACGCCGGTGGAGAATGCGCTTCCGCCCTTGGATTTCATGGCGTCGAGGAAGGCGGCGGTGTTGCCGCTTGCGAGGACGTGGCCGGGTCCGGACGTTTCATCCGTGAGGATGCTGAAAGTGATCTTCATGGCGCCGCCGAGGACGGCGACGCCGCTGATGGCGTAGGTCGGGTCGGATGTGGGGGGTCGTGCCTCTTCGAGTGTTGCGACGACTTTTTTCAGCGCGGCGCCGAGGGTGTCGAATCCGACGACGGCCTCCCCGATGATGAGGTCGGGGCCGAGGGTCTTCATGGCGAAGGGTTCGAGGCGGAGGTTCCACGCGGTTGCGGCCTGTGCGGGGGTGGCGGTGTCGAGGCCGGATTCCTTCATGGCGGCGGCGGCTTTGGCGGAGTCGCCTTCGACGGCGACGAGTACGGCCCATTTCCCTGCGGGCAACGCGCGCTGGTTGAGGGCGGTGTTGGTCTGGTCGCTGTAGGTGGGCGAGAGGAGGTGGAGGGAGTAGACGCCGCCGGATCGCGCGACCGCGTTCACGGCTTCGGCTGCTTTCGTGGGGTCGGTGGTGGTGCCCATGACGGTGGCGACTTCGAAGGCTTCGCGGACGTCGAGGGTGACTTCGATGATGAAGCCGGTGATGCCGTGGGCGCCTGCGACGAGGGAGATGTCGTCGCCTTTGAGGGTGTGGGATTCGCCGTCGGGGGAGATGAGTTCGACTTGCGTGATGTCGTTGACGAAGCGCTTGTAGCGGAAGCTTCCGATTCCGGCGCCGCCTTCGGCGAGGAATCCGCCGACGGTGGATCCGCGGGCGGTGCCGGGGTATTGGCGGAGGGCGAGGCCTTCCTTGCGGAGGGCGCGTTCGAGGTCCCACATGGTGATGCCGGCTTCGACGGTGACCTGTTTCCTGGCCTTGTCGATGCCGATGATCTTGTTGAAGCTGCGCATGTCGACGACGACGCCGCCTTCGGTGGGTGTGCCGCCGCCGTAGAGGCTGGTGCCGCCGCCGCGGGGGGTGAGGGGCACGTGGGTTTCGTGGGCGAATTTGAGGACGTTGAAGAGGTCGCCGGCGTAGATAACGCCGGTCAGGCCCGACACCAGCAGCAGCACGATCGTGTGATAGGGAACGGTGCGTGCGCCCAGAGC
>JBFILE010000303.1:0-4944 GCA_041599855.1 Thermoplasmatota archaeon | reverse complement strand
TGTACGACTGGTACGCGGAGGGCGTGACCGCGCCCACCGTGACCATCCAATCGGGCCCGGGGAAGCTGCTCGTGTACGTGACCTCAGGGACCAGGAACATGTTCGCGAGACCGTTCCCGGCCGCGAACACCAGGGTCTGCCCTCGCTCGCTGCCGGCCTTCGTCGCCGATGTGGAGCCCAGGTAGATGCCGTCGCGGACCGCGATGGTGCTGGACACCATCCACGAGTTCGTGACCACGTCGATCCACGGCTGCTTCGACGCCCAGTCAACGGCAGCCGTGTTCAGGCCGGAGATGAGGACGAAGACGCACTCCTGGCAGGACCCGTGCCAGTTGCCGGCGGCGCTTGCCGCGCTGCGCGTGCCGTGGTCACTGTTCGAGGAATAGAATCCGCCGTTCTGGATGTCGGCGGCACCGACGATCTTGGTTCCCGGGAACCAGTAGAGTTTCGGGTTCGCGCCGCTGGAACTCTTGAGCTTCGCCCACTCGGACGCATCCGCCGCCTTCAGGTCGTCGCCGCGGACGCTGTCATTCGCCGGCATGGTGATCAGGATCGGTTCCGCGCCTGGGAAACCCGGGATGTACGTGGAGGGGTCCGCGGTGAAGTCGAAGTCGTTCGAGGGGTCCGCGTCCCGGTTCCACGGGTGCTGGGAGCCGAGGAAGTCGAAGTGGTACGGGTTGTACTTGCTGTCGATGACGCCGACGACGGTGATGGATCGCGTGGGGAGCGGGGGCGCTTCCCGGACGAACGCGGTCGATACACGCTCGAGGCCGTTCGCGTCCGTGACCTTCACCTTGACCATGGTGCTCTCGGTGAAGGGGAACGTGATCGTGGTGCCCGTGCCGTCATCGAAGGCGTGGGACGAGGATGCGGTTTCCCAGGCGAGGGTGTACGGAGCGGCGCCGCCCTTGGGAACTGCCGTGAGGGTGACGGCGTCACCGACGCTGGCTTCGGCACCCTGCGCCGTCACGAGCGGGAGTTCCACCATGCCTTCGTACGCGTGCATGGTGCCCGTGAGCGACCACGTGTCGTCCACGACCGCGAACGGTTTCACGTCGGCGGACCACGTGCCGGCGACCGGATTCTGCACCGTCATCACGATGCGGTTGGCAATGCCGTGGGTGCGGCCGGTGGTGCTCGAATACCAGTAGCCGCCGGGGCGGGACAGGTCCATGTCGAAGTCGTTCCGCGTCTCGCCCCACGTGAGTTCCAGCCGCATGTCGAGGGCACCGGTCGGGACATCGAACGGCACCTCGACCGTGGCTCCGTCCAGGTCGCCGGAGTTTTCCTGGTAGCTGATGGCCTCATCCGGCCCGCCGGCCAGCACATGGCCCGACGCGGCGACGTGCGTGTAGGTGGTTTCGCGGATGATGACGTGGGTGACCGTGTCCGTCGCGGACGCGGAACCGTCCGTCACCGAGAGCGTGAAGGTCGCGGTTCCGGGTGCGCTGCAGGATGCCGTGGTCACGAGGGACGCGGCATTCGCGATGGCGCATGCGGCCGGACCCGACCATGCTGCTGTGGTGGCGCCTTGGAATCCTTCGGCGATTCCGGTCAACGGGAACGATGCGCCCACGTGGGCGATTCCCGATTCCCCGGCGAAAACGGCCGTGGACGTCTGCGCCCCGGCGGGGCTGAGCACGGCGATGGCCGGCATGAGAAGGAGCAGTGCGACTGCTGTGGATGCGGCTTTCAGAATGAGGCCTCCCTGTTCCCGTCAGGGGACCAGGGGGCCATAAGATTTCGCCGTCACCGGCACGGGTGTCACGCTCGTGACACCCGCGCCGCGACGACGCGGTCCCGGTTCAGAGGTTCCGGAAGAAATCCTGCTGGACCTCATCGCACCACGTGTTGAACGCGGTAGCGATGGTGTCCTGCTCGTTGTCGAGGACCGGATCGACGCCATGGTAGTAGCCACCGTCCCAGGCGCCCCAGAGCTTCTGGCGGCACTTGGAGTCCACGGTCATCCACTCGGCTTCGCCGGCAGGGCGCGTGTACGGCGCTTCATCACCGACGGCAACCGCGACCATGCGGCGCCATTCGGCATCGTACTGTTCCTGGCCGTCGATGAGTCCGGCGAGGAAGCCGTGTCCCTGGTAGTAGTACGCCTTGTCCGTCGTGGGCCAATACGTCCCGGCGACGATGCGCTGATCGGACGGCAGCACATTGTGGTACACGAGGTCCTCCAGTTCGTCACGGGTCAGGATGCCGTCCCCGAGGGCGCAATCCGGGTACGCGCTGCCGCAGGCGAGCGGCGTTCCCGAGGCCACGATGGAACCCGCATTCCCGGGAGTCGTGTCGCCGAGCGCTTCGCGCGCCTCCTGGATGACCTTCCCGAAGTAACCCGCCGTCACAGGGGCCGCGTTCGACGTGCCGCTGTGGGAGCCGGTGCCGTTCGCGGTGGTGCCGCCGGTGGACGGGTAGCCGGACCCGATGCTGGAGATGTCCACGGGCTTGCCGTGTCCGGAGTACGTCTGCTTGGATCCGGGGCCGACCGCGCCGACCGTCACGATCCAGTCCGGGCCCTTCTCGCTGGACCAGTACGTCACCATGGGGACAACGAATGCGTTCAGGAGGCCGTTTCCGGCGCTGAACACGATGGACTGGCCGCGCTCGGAGGCTGCCTGCGTCACATCAACCGGGGCGCCGAAGTAGATGTTGTCGCGGACAAGGCCGCCGACGATGCTGGCACCGTACGAGTTGGTGATCACGTCGATCCACGGCTGTTGGGCCGCCCAGCGCAGGCCCGTCGACGACCCGCCCTGGATGAGGACGAACACGCACTCCTGGCACGAGCCGTGCCAGTTGCCGGCCGCGCTTGCGGCGCTGCGCGTTCCGTGCTGGCTCAAGGTGGATTTCCAGGTGCCGCCGAAGGAGGTCGCACCAATGATCTTCGTTCCCGGGATCCAGTACAGCTTCGGGTTCGCGACGGTGCCGGACTTGAAGCTGGACCACACGTCGGAATCCGCGCTCTCAAGGGCCGTGATGTCCTCGCCGGGCGTCTGGGGGATCGAGATGTCGAGGGCTTCCGCACCGGGGTAGCCCGGGATGTAGGTGATCGGGTCCGCGGTGAAGTCGAAGTCGTTCGACGAGTCTGCGTCGCGGTTCCACGGGTGTTGGTGGCCGACGAAGTCCATGTGGTACGGGCTGAACGCGTTGTCCACGACGGCGATGACGGTCATGGGGCGCGGGTCCGCCGAGGCCGTCGGTTTCGCGTCCCGGACGAACGTGGTGGAGACCGCCTCAAGGCCATTCGCGTCCGTGACCTTCACCTTGATCGCGGTGGCCGCGGCGTAGGTGAATGCGAACGTGGTTCCGGCGCCATCATCGAATGCGTAGGACGTGGGCGAGGATTCCCAGGCAACCGCGTACGGTGCCGTTCCGCCCACGGGGGTCGCTTCGAGGGTGACGAGGTCGCCGGCTTCCGCCGTCTGGGATTCTGCGGTGATCGACGGGAGCGGCACGTCGCCTTCCCGGATCACAGCCGTCGCGGTCAGGGTCCACGAATCATCGACCACGAGGAAGGGTTTCACGACGCCCATCCATTCCCCGGCTTCGGGGCTGGACACCACGACCGTCGCGGTGTTGGCGAGCCCGTGGTTGCGCCCCGCGGTCGAGGAGTACCATGAACCGCCGGGCTTGTCGAGGTCGAGGTCGAAGTCGTTGCGCGTCTCGGTCCAGTCGAGGCGGACGCGGAGGCTTGCGGTGCCCGCGGGAACCTGCATGGGGACCGAGGTCGTGGATTCATCCACGAGGCCGGTGCCGGTGCGGTAGTTCCATGCCTCGTCCGGGGCGCCGAATTCCACATGCCCGGACGCTTCGGCAAGGGTCCGCGTCTCGTCGCGCACGACCACGATGCGAACATCGTCGGAAGCCGACGACGTGGCGTCCGTGACGGTCAAGGTGAATGCCTGCACGCCGGGCGCGCTGCATTCGGCAAGGGTGCTGAGGGCCGACGCATCCGCAAGGACGCAGGGGCCGGACGTGGTCCACGAAACGGTCGTGGTCCCGCTGTCGAATCCTTCCGCGTGCCCGACAAGGAAGAAGGGGGTGTTCACGGTTGTTCGAACGGATTCCCCGGCGAACACGGCGGCGCCGGATGTCGCCCCCGCCGGTGCGAATGCCCCAAGGGCGGGGAGAATGAGCAGGATGCCTACGGCTAGCGGACTGAGCCTCACTGAAAGATGCCTCCAGGTACCCGAGGGGCGACAGGCTCCATAAACGTTCACGCGGACGTGTACGGTTCAGGCACGATGCAGGGGCGAGGCTGCATGGTTTGGCGCTCTTCGAGCGGAATGTCTCCATCCCCACCCGGGACGGGAATGGAAACACCCATACCCGGATGGCGTCCCTTGCCCACCCATGAGCGCCTTCCTGCCCCTCGCTTTCGCCCTCCCCATCCTCGCCATCGACCTGGCGATCCTGTTCGCCGGCGTGGTCCTGGTCACCGGGGCCGTCGCCCTCGTCAAGGCTCGGAAGCACCTGAAAACCATGAAGAAGCAGCGCGCGGCGCAACGCGCCTGACGTCGCCAACGGCCCCGCGTGACGTACAGCGTCACAACCATCGTGACCTGCGGCTTCACGCTGGCCACGATTGAGCCGTTCTCTTTAAACGTGTGACGCGTCAAGTCATGAATCATGACCCAGTGCGACTTCTGCGAAGCGAGCCTCACCGATGCCGAGCCCCAGAATGTGGCGCTCCTCCAGCACCTCGACCGCAAGGACGATTGCCGCGAGCAGTTCGAGTACATGATCTCGAACCTCAATTCCAGCTGGACCGCGTCCATGAGCGGCGGGGCTTGAGCACACCACGGCGCGCCCGCTCCGGATCGCCCGGACGGCGCGCGAAATGGAAGGAAAAGGATCGACGGCGCTTCCCGGAACTCATGCGGCTCAGACAAGGGCCCCGGGAGCACGCGCCAACGACACCTGCTCTCCAAGGTC
>JBFILE010000302.1:0-4953 GCA_041599855.1 Thermoplasmatota archaeon | reverse complement strand
CGACGCATTGCCGTGCAGGCTTGACGCTCCGCACCCGCTTGGCGCGTTGCCGGAGCGGGTGGAACCCGCGTCGGCGTGGGTTGCCTCTGCCGCCCGCGTACCCATGATCGTGGGCCGGTGAGCCATCCGGGGTCCGGCTCTGCCCCGATGCTGCGGGGTGGGTCACGCACGAGCCTCGGGATGATCAGGTGCCGGCGCAAACCGGCTCCAGGGGTGATGACCATCCGTCTTCCGGCGCACACCGATGACCGCCCATCCGGGGCCTGCACTTGGCACGTGCAGGGCCCAAGCTGATCGGATCATCGGCGCATGCGGTCCGTCGCCTGTTGCCACCACCGTCCATGGACATGCGACCGGGGTCGCCTGCGCCACGTCCGCTGATGCCGGACGACAGCCCGGGTGCCGGAAGGCAGCCCGTTTCGATTTCGAGGGATCGCACAGGGGGTGTTTCCAGGGGGTTGCGACCCGACGTGACCCACCCCACGCACCTCGCTCCGACCGGCGTCACGACCCGTGACGAAACCCGGCCGGGAACAGGGCCCGGAGGATGAATGTCCCACCGCAGGCGGCGCATACACGGTCCCTCGCTTAAGGGTCGCGCGGCGACTCACTTGTCGATTGGAAACGGCAATAGTCACCCCGACCACAAGGGTGTTCTCCCCGGGTCACCGAATGTAGCTTAGAAACCTTCCGGACTACCCGGGGGTTCCAGTGGAAATGAAGGGGTCCCGCGCACCGGTGCCATGGGTCGCGGGCGCACGGGTCCGCGGGAAACCCCTACTCGTGCTACTCGTGCTGCCTTCAGAGGAACCCCTCGATGGTCCGCTGCCGGGGCCCCGGTCGGAGGTCCTGTTCCCCCACGCCGAACGGGGCGAGGACGCGGAGGGCCACGGGGATCAACTGGTGGTCCACATAGTACGCATGGTCCGGCGAGTCGTCGGGGGCGACGTCGATGGCAAGGCGGGTGCGCGCATGGATGGGGCCTTTCCCTGCGAGGATGATGTACCCGATCTTGGAACCGGGCGGGAACGAGCGCTCGGGATGGGCGTCCATGGCGCGGCGCGCGGCTTCCGCATGGGGTTGGCGGGCGTCGTACTGGTCGGGGGCGCGGGTCAGGGTGCGCCAGATGATGAGGTCCTGGACGGCGACGTGGCCGGCCGCGACGTGGTGGATCCGCTCGCGGGCAAGTTCGCGCGCGCAGTCGGGGCCCCGCTCCTCAAGGATGCTCCGGATCACCTCCTCCTGCAGGTGGGTGGCGGCGGCGCACCAGTCGCCCCGGCGTGTCTCGAAACCCCGGATGATGAGGCGGTCGTCATCCGTGAGTCCGGCGTATCGCTTCTTCGCATCGGTGAACAGGAGGATCGAGAACCGGGTGGCGATGTCGATGTCGATGCCTTGGGCGGCAGCCTCGGGGCCCGCGGCGATCTCGGCTTCGGCGTCCCGGATGAACCGGTGGATCTCCGACGCCGGCGGGACCCCCGGGTCGCTTCCGACCCGGGTGTCAGCCCCGCTGTCGAAGCCGGGTCCCGCGGCGGCCTGTTCCGTGGGGCCCGCATCGCCGGGTCCGGGCCGATCCTCGGCAAGGAACAGGCTGTCGGTGTCCCCGTAGAGGACGCGCAGGCCGCGGTCCCGTGCGCCCTCTGCAAGATGCGCGATCAAGGCGCGACCCCACGCGGTGGTGGCTTCGGCGCTCTCCCGATGATGCCAGCGCGCAAGGGGCCATCCCGTGTACCCGTAGAGGGCGTTCGTGAACACCTTCACGGCCGCCTGCTCGACGTCGAGGACGGTGCGGGCGGCGAGGGTGTCCGCGTCGCCGCCTTCCACTTCCGCAAGCCGGTTGCGGATGTCCCGTCGCGTGCGGATGAGGTCATCCAGGATGCTGCGGAACCAGCTGTCGGGGGTGCGGAGGAATGCGTGCCCGACACCGGGCGCCACGTGGCAGTGGGAGGGATCCGCGGGGTCTTCGACGTACGTGTCGGGGCCCACGTTCCGCGCCCGCATGATGCTCGGGTACATGGAGGACACGTCCACGACGGTGACGTTCTCGTGGAGGCCGGGTTCCGGGTCGAGGACGAGGCCGCCGAGGTAGGTGTCGGACGATCCCGGGGCCTTCGGGATCACGAGTCCTTCGCGGAGCGCCCGGTCCACGAGGAGGGATTCCACCTGGCGGCCGCGGCCGACCCGGGCCGCCACGTCCACGTTCGTCCGGGTGAGCCGGGCGAAGCCGTACTGGAGTGGAAGGAGGTCGCGGGCGAGGAGAAGGACCGACGTCGCGCGACGGGTGGCCTCGTCGCGGTCGGTCGCAAGGGTCCCGATGACGACGAGGGCCCGGTCATCATCGTCGCCATCGCCGGCGCGGTCACCGATGGCGTCGCCGATGCCGTCGTCTTCCCCGGCCGCCGGCGTGGTTTCCGCATGGAGGGCGCCCGCGAGATGGTCCGTCACATTCGCCAGCGTCTGGACCTTGACGACTTCCTTCAGGTCGCGCGCGGCGACCCGGGCGAAGTCGATGCATGCCCGCCCGGGCGCCGTGATGACGCGCCCGCCCGCTGTGCGGCCGCCGCCCACATGCAGGGGGCTGCCGTCCCGGCCGACGGAAAGGGTCACGCCGTGGCGGCCCGCGCGCTCGGCAAGCCGCGGCCAGAACCGTGCATCCCCTCCGAAGGTCGCGATCACGTCCGGATCCTGTTCAGCGATGAAGGGGACGAGGGCGCGGATGACGGTGGCTTCGTTGTCGGCATCGCCGCCGACGAATCCCGACGCGCCGTCGGAGCGCGCCCACGCGAAACCGACGTACGCGTCCGCGTCCGTGATCCGGGCGGGATCCGGCGCATCCACCGCGGCCTCGATCGCGAGGACACGGACGGCCGGCGGCGACGGGGCGGATCCCGGGGAGCGAGGGGCGGGGGCAATGTCTCGAAGCGGCCCGGAATCGTCCCAGGACGCGTCCACGGGCATGCCCGGCGCAAGGCCGTGGAGGCTCGCGTACCGCTCCGTCAGGGTGACATCTTCCTCGGTCACATGGGCGACGCCATCGAGGGCGGCGGCGGCACGGGCAAGGCGCCGTGCTCCGGACGCCGTGGCCGTGGAGACCTGCCATGCGGAGCCGGGCGGACGGGACGGGAAGGGCCGCCGGGTGACGGACGCCACGCGGAGGACGCGGTCCGATCGGGAGGCGAGCGCGGCCAGGGCGGATTCCATGTGCGCGGGGTCCGTGGTCGGTTCCGGGATCACGACGAATGCCGGCATCACGCGGGAATCGGTGTGAGCGCGCACGCGGCCGTCCGGTTCGCGGAGCCACACGGTCATGACGGTGCGACCGTTCGTTTCGTCCTCGTGGAGGGCCACGAGTTCGCAGCGTGAGCCGCGGGGGTCATGATTCGTCGGAGGCCGCGCCACGCGGGGTGCTGGCGTGCCGCGGCATGCTTGGCGGTTTCGCCTTGCGCCTCACTCCGAGGCGGGGGCGGGCGCCATGCGGCGCGCGTTCACGCATTCCGCGACCGCGCGCAGACGGGTCCAGTCACCGTTCTCGGCGATGGTGCCGGTGACGAGGATGTCGGCCCCTGCATCGAGGATGCGGCCGGCCGCTTCCCCGGACGTGATGCCGCCCCCGACCACGAGCGGGATGGAGGTGGCGTCCTTCACGGCGCGCACCATCTCGACGGGGACGTGGGCGGTGGCGCCGCTTCCGGCTTCGAGGTACACGAGACGCATGCCCATCATCTCGGCGGCCAACGCATAGCCCGCAGCGAGTTCCGCCCCTTCGGGTGTGTGCGGAAGGAGGTCGGCTTCCGACACCTTGCCCACCGTCATGCCGGGCTCCACGATGAGGTACCCCATGGGGATCGTTTCGACGCCCAGTGCCTTGAGGAGGGGCGCGCCCCGGGATTGTTCACCCGAGATGAAGCGGGGGTTCCGGGAGTTCAGCGTACTCATGAAGTACACGGCGTCCATGCGGGGCGAGAACGCGCCCGCCGAGGACGGGAAGTAGATGACGGGGAGATGGGTCGCCTCCTTGATGTGGGCGACGAGGGTGTCGAGGTTCTCGTGGGTGATGCCCGTGGACCCTCCGACCATGAACGCGTGGGTGCCGGCGCGCGCGGCTTCGATCGCGATCTCTTCTGCATGTTTCGCCTTGGATGCTGCGGGATCCAGGAGCGTCATGTGCATGGGCCCGTCCCGGAGGGCGTCCATGATGTGGTTCCAGACCTTGCCGTTCACGCGATCACGTCCGTTGTCAACCGACCCACGAAGAAAGCCACCATGGCAAGGACCATCGCCGCCTTCGCCCACCGCGATGCAAGTCGCGGCCGACGCAGGTTCCACGCCGCAGCCAAGAAGCCGAAATCGGCCAGGGACACGAGCGGAACGAAGGTCCATGCCAAATCGTTTTCGGATACGATGTATGGAAATGGCGAAAAAGCGACGCCGGCCAGAAGGGCTCCCGCGGCCATGCCCCGGGCCAATCCGGCATGCCCCCTGCGGGGGAGCGTGCGCCGCCCTTCGTCCGCCTCCGCATCCTCCAGGTCCTTGGCGAGTTCGCGGCCGAGGTTCGCGAGCGCCGCAAGGGCCGCGAAGAGGAGGATGACGCCGCCCACAGATCCCGCGGCAAGGCCGCCCATGAGGAACGTGGCCCCCGTGAGGAGGGCCACCGCCACGTTCCCGGGAAGGCCGCTCTCCTTGAGGCGCCACTCGTAGGCGGCAAGGAGAAGGACGGCTGCCATGGCAAGGATGAGGGGGCCGGTACCGGCGAACGCGGCCGCGGCCACGCCCGCCGCGGCGAGAATGATGGCATACCCGTACGCTTGGCGCGCCGTCGCATCCCCGCGGGGAATCGGGCGCGTCGGGTGGGCGACGCGGTCGATGGCGGCATCGGCGGCATCGTTCGCCGCATTCCCGGCTGCTGCGATGGCGGCGGCGGCAAGCGCGGCCGCAGCCACCGGACTCCAGGGG
>JBFILE010000301.1:0-4963 GCA_041599855.1 Thermoplasmatota archaeon | reverse complement strand
GGGCCGCGCCCGTGCTGCAGCTTTCAGCGCCCATGGCGGGCGCGTTCACGACGGCCGGTCACGAGATGACGCCGGTCAACGAAGAGGACGCCTCCGGGGACATGACGGTGGGCGTCATCGTGGACGGCGAGGCGTACACCGTGGCGATGGATGGCATCGACGCCAACGAGTCCAACGTGCGCGCGTTCATGCGCGATCACCTCGGCACGGACCCCGCGGACCCGGATGAGCAGCCTGCGATTCCGGGGGGCACGTTGGAGGATGCGGACGGCGACGGATCCGCCGCGGTCGCGGAGACCGCGTGGGGCACGAGCGACAACGACACCGTGCAGGCGCCGTGGATGCCGCGCCCCCGGACGCCTCCCGCATTCGAGCGGCCCGTCATCGTGGCGGGGGCGACCTTGAGGGTCGCCGCCGAGGCGGCGGATGCCGTCTTCCCGACCACCGTCGTGTCGGCCGTCGTGGATGGCGTCCTCCTCGCTTCCGGGACCGACGCCCTCGACGTGGAACTCGACCTCACCGGATTTGCCCTCGGGGAGCACGTGCTCACCGTTGCCGCGGAGGACGGCGTCGGGAACCGGGCGACCGTGACCCGCGTGTTCCTCCTCGTGCCGGCGACTCCGGAGGGAATGGCGGCAGCGGTCGCCCAGGACCCGCGCGTTCCCACGAGGCCCACGGTGTTCCGCCAGTTCCTCGAACAGGAAGCGGTACGCCTCGGCCTCGAAGGAGCCGCGGCAGGCGATTCGCAGGAGGCTCGGCTCGCGACCCAGGCCGGCGTGGTGCTGGACCTGTTCGCCGCCCTGATTCCGCCGGCGGTCGGGGACGCCCCCGGGTACGTGGAGAATCGGGTGGCGGATGCCGTCGATGTGGTCTTCGGGTGCCCGTGCTGGCCGGAGGACGGCGTGCCGGGCGGGACGCTGTGACGGCGGGTCGGGTTGACTTCGAACCATCGAAGGGCACTCCAACAGCCGTGCCATCTCAACGGATATCCCTCCGCGAACCATCGAAGGCAGGGGGCTGCGGACTCCGCGGAGGCGTGGCATTGCCAAGTTGAGGAAATCCGTCCCGCGGGGAGTCGCCATCCGGGGAGGCGGAGCGGGCGGAGGAGTGGGGTGCAAACCCGCGCCCAAGGCGCGGGTGGGGGTGGGCTGGTGCGGGCCGCGACTGTCACACCCACCCCTCGTGGCCCGACCCAAACCGGCGACCCGGCGCTCTCGCAACTCCGCTCCCCCCTCCATCGGGCACCCGCGCAGCATCATCCCGTGTGCCGCGTGCCCGCCCGCCCCGTCGCCAGCCTTGCCGACCCCACGCCGGGGCCCTAGACAAGGCCTGACGCGAGATAGCGGCAATTCTTGCCGCTTTCTCCCGTCCCCCCGTCGCCCTTTCCGGATGCTAACCCCTTATAATCGTGGCCCAACTAAGCCGGAGCCATGGCCATCCCAGTGGCGGCTGCAAAAACAGCCGCTATCGACTGGCACGCCCTGGACGAAGCGAGCCTGCTCAAGCACGTGAGCGCGTTCAGCGAACTCCCCGAGCGCTATCAGGGACTCTCCGCATCCGAGGTCGAGCGCCGCATCGAGGCTGCGCGCCGGACCCTCGGGGACAGCACCCTCATCCTCGTCCACAACTACCAGAATGATTCCGTGTATCGGTGGGCGGACCGCACCGGCGACTCGTACCAGCTGAGTGTCCAGGCACGGGACTCGGACGCGAAGAACATCATCTTCTGCGGCGTCACGTTCATGGCGGAGACGGCGGACATCGTGACGGGTGGCACCCGGAACGTCCTCATCCCGTCCATGGAAGCCTCCTGCCCCATGGCAGGAATGAGTGAGATGTTGCAGGTGCGGGCCGCGTGGAACAAGTGGACGGCGCACGTCGCCGAATCCCGGCTCGTGCCGGTCACGTACATGAACTCGTACGCGGACCTCAAGAGTTTCACCGGGGACAAGGGCGGCCTCATCTGCACGTCCTCCAACAGCCGGAAGGCGTACGAGAAGGTGTGGCGCGAGAACCCGGATGCCACGATCGTCTTCATGCCCGACAAACACCTCGGTGGGAACACGGCGAAGTGGCTCGGCGTCGCGGATGCGGATATCGTGAACTGGAATCCGTGGGACCCGGACTTCGGCGGAACGACTCCCGAGGCCCTGGCGAAGGCGAAGGTCATCCTGTGGGAAGGCTACTGCCAGGTGCACGACCGGTTCAAGCCGGAGCACGTGGACGCCATCCGCGCGGCGTACGACGGCATCCGCGTCCTCGTGCACCCCGAGTGCCGGCGCGAAGTCGTGGACATGGCGGATGAGCAGGGGTCGACCGCGTACATCATCGACGCCGTCGAGAACTCCCCGCCCGGGTCCAAGTGGGCCATCGGCACCGAGGTGCATCTGGTGAAGCGTCTTGCGAAGGAGCACCCGGACAAGACCATCGTGCAGCTGTGCGGGGACCTGTGCCTCGACTGCAACGCCATGCGGCAGGTGCAGGCGGAATACCTGCTCTGGTGCCTGGAGGAACTCGTGGACGGGAACGTGGTGAATCCGGTGAAGGTGGACGATGCGGACCGGCCGGGTGCTCAGCTCGCCCTCGACCGGATGCTTGAACTCTGAGCCCGCCCCAAAAACCGGCCCCCCCCCTCCCTTTATTCGGTGTTTCGCATGCGGGAAGAGGAACTCATCATCGTCGGCGCCAGTGCGACCGGCATCGCGTGTGCGCTCGCGGCGCAGCGTGCGGGGGCGCGCCCCCTCATTCTTGACAAGGGGGCGGTGCCGGTGGATGTGCCGCCGGGACTCCGTGTCCTGAGTGGCGCCATGGTCCTCGACATCATCCCTGGTGCCCGGGGCGACGTGACGGGCGTGCTGTTCGCGGACGCGGATGCGCGGGAAACGCGGGTGGCCCGAACGGGCGCCATCATCGTCGCAACCGGCGGCGCGTCGGGCCTCCTGTCCGATGCAGCAGAGCCGGAGGCCGTGGGGGATGGGCTGGTGCTCGCGACGCGCGCGGGTGCTGCAGTCGAGGGGCCGCGGCTGGAGGAGGACGAGCATGGCATCCACCTCGCAGGCGGCGTCGTGTGTGACCGGGACGGGCGCACGTCGGTGGAGGGGTTGTTTGTTGCGGGGGACCTTGCCGCGCGCCACGTGGATGCGGATGCCGTGGGTGCGGCGGCTGCGGGCGCGGCGGCCGGGCCATTGCCGGACCTCGGCGCGTTCGCGCATCGGAGCACCATCGATACGCCGCTCCCGAAGGGATTCCTGGATGTGAAGTTCCAGCGGCTCCGGGATGTGATGGATGCCCATTATCATCCGAGGCGCGTGGACATGCCGCGGGCGAATCTCCTCATCCGGCAATTGAAGGGCGAGGGGAATGAGTATGCGCGGGCGCGGGTGGACATCGATGTGTTGTCGTTCGAGATGGCGTGCGAGGCGGCGGCGATCCTGTTAGCAGCGGCGATCCAGGGGCAATAGTCGTACCGCTATCACGCATGCCTGTGCCGAAAGTCATGATTCTTGCGCGGAGGCCCAAAAAACATCAAATTGGGCCTGACGGAATGTTGAACGGAGAATTTCACCGTGTTGATTCTGAAGAAGGCTGTTGATGGGCGGAATATTGTACCATGTTTCGGCGCCCCCCAACCACCTGTCGTGAATCGTGGATGCATCCGGTGGCGCCAATTGTCGAACTTCCAATTTTACATCTTTGAATTCCAATTCAGTACACAGACGTTTCGCACGTCGAGCGAATTTTCCACCTTCAAATGATGCCGAACCTGCTAAAACCTTCACAAACTTGTGAATTTGTCCGTCTATCGTGTCATGCAAGAGGTCCAAACCACGGGCTGAAAAGTGCTTGTCGATCCAGCAAACGCTTGGCGCACACGACTTGATGATCATCTCCACGGACCTTATATTCGAATATGGTATGTTGGGATGAATTGCCTGCGAGTCGTCAATTGCGAAGGGATGCCGCGGGACATCAAGACGACCTCGTTTGGGCCTATACGAAAGAATGCCGAAGGCATCTCCAAGCGAAAGCAAATGACCGAGAGTGCCCTTTTTGGCCAAGTCGGCATGCCCATGAAGAATCAGAAGATTACGCACTTGAGCCACTTCAATATCGGTTGTTGCGGCAAAAACATCGCAGATCGTCTTGAACGGTTTCCAGCGCCTCGCGAACGAAGGCCATACTTCCACTCTCCCGTTCTTCAGAACAAATCGACGCTTAAAGACATCACGCACCTCTGCTTCTGAAAGACCAAACTCCTCCAGCATTTGATGGCCGTATCGACCAGTCGTAATATTGCCCGAAACCACTTCAACGAGACATTCCTCGATCTCTGTAGCAGGCGCAACAACCACGACTCTATTCTCCCACTACGTCATTGATGATCCGCTCGGAGTCTGGCTTGCCGTCGACCGGCGCAATCGTTACCGGGCTAGTTTCAGCGTCGGTAGTGTCCCGAATCGCAACTTCATAAGCAGGGAGGACTGCTTTCAACAAGCGCCAGGCCGACGCGGACTTCTTGATCCGAAGCTGAAAAAAATCGGTATTGAACTCTGACCAGTCGTGCGACGCCCCGGGAGCCGGAGGGGCTGTCGGTACTTCATCCGTAGCTGATTGAGTTGACCAAGAGGTTACTGGTCGTTGCACTGTTTCGGCTGGAAGCAACACACTCGACTCGTCCGAATCCAGAGACCCAACTCCGGAAGTTGCTTTTCCGTCCAAGGTTGCACGGACGCGAGCGAAGGCGCCGTCGGCAAACTCCACCCGAGTTTTCTTTCCCTGCCGGCCAATCACATACCTGCCGACGCCAGCGTCGTTCAGCACCGCGAAGAATGTGGCAGCGGCTCTAGACAAGTTTTCGGCGGACAGCTCAATCCCAAGATCTTGTGCCCAAATTCGTTGGAGGTCGTCCGTTTCCGCTATGCTGACCCCTTGCTTCGAGAAGCGCTCCAATGCAATCTCGTAG
>JBFILE010000300.1:0-4973 GCA_041599855.1 Thermoplasmatota archaeon | reverse complement strand
GTCTGGCGGAACGTCGGATCGATGCGTGATTCGCCGGGCGATGCTTCCATCGTACCGGTGGGCCCTTCGACGGGCCGCACAAGGGCACTTCGGCGGCCGCTTGGACGCCCCACCGATGACGGGTTTTCATTTGCGGATGTTGGGGTGGCCCGGGGCGGCTGGTCCGAGCGCCGCCGGACGCGCCACCCGGATCGGGGTCCCGGATTGTCGCGCCTACGTCGTGTACGAGGCGTTGATCTTCACGTAGTCGTAGCTCATGTCGCAGCCCCACGCGGTGGCGAGGCCGGTTCCGAGGTTCAGGTTCACGCGGATGATCACGTGGTTGGCGCCAAGGATGCGCCGGAGTTCATCGAAGTCGAGGGTGTCCGCACCCTGCCCGCCCTGCACGAGGCGGGCCCGCGCAAGGGGACTCGCGATCGTCACGTCAACCTTGGACGGGACGACTTCGGCACCGGAGCGTCCGAGGGCGCCCACGATGCGGCCCCAGTTCGGGTCCTTCCCGAAGATGGCGGTCTTCACGAGGCTGGATCCTGCGATGGTGCGGGCGGCGCGGCGCGCATCGGCCACGGTGCGCGCGCCCTTCACCTGCACTTCGACGAGGGCGCTCGCGCCTTCGCCGTCGCGGGCGATCTTGATGGCGAGTTCCCGGCTTGCAAGGAGGAGGCCTTCGCGGAATGCGGCGGCGGCTTCCGGGTGGGTGGCGGGGTCACACGTGATGCCGCTCGCGCCATTTGCAATCACGGCGACCATGTCGTTGGTGCTGGTGTCGCCGTCCACCGTGATCATGTTGAACGTGTCCTCGGTGATGGCCTTCAGGGACTCCTGCAGGAAGGCCGCGGGGACCTCGGCGTCCGTGACGATGAAGCCCAGCATGGTCGCCATGTTGGGGTGGATCATGCCGCTGCCCTTGGCGACGCCGCCGATGTGGAAGACCTTGTCCCCCACGGCGACCTCGACGAGGACTTCCTTCGGCACAGTGTCCGTCGTCATGATGGCGCGGGATACACTGCCGGGCTCCGTTTCCTTCAACGTGGATGCGAGGGCGTGGATTCCCGCAGTCACCTTGTCAAGAGGAATAAAGCGGCCGATGACTCCTGTTGAAGAGACGATGACTTCCTCGACGGGGATGCCGAGGGCGCTCGCGGTGGTCATGGCCATGACGCGGGCGTCGTTCTCCCCCTGGGCGCCGGTGGCGGCGTTCGCGCAGCCGCTGTTCACGACGATGGCGCGGACCTTGCCGCCGGAGCGCACGAGGTGGTCGCGGGAGACCGCGACGGGTGCGGCGGCGAAGCTGTTCGTGGTGAAGACGCCGGCGCCGGTGGCGGGGCGGTCGCTCACGATGAGGGCGAGGTCGTCGTGCTTGATCTTGATCCCGCAGTGGCCACCCTTCAGGTGGAATCCCTTCACGACTGCGGCGTCGCCGCCTTCAACAAGCGTGAGGAAGTGGGGGGTCTGCGGGTTCTCGGAGTGGGTGGCTTCCGCAGCGGGGGATTCGGCGCGTGCCGCGGGCGTCTTCTTGGTCTTGGGAGCGCGGGTCATGTCAGATGCCTCCGGAGAGGACGGGGAGGCCGGCCTTCTCGGGGAAGCCGAACCGGATGTTCATGTTCTGGACGGCTTGGCCGCTGCCGCCCTTGACGAGGTTGTCGATGGCCACGGTGACCACGTACCGTCCCTTCGCGGGAAGGGGCGTGACGTGGATGTCCGCGAAGTTCGTGCGGCGCACGAGTTTCGTGTCCGGCTCATCGTCGATGACCCGGACGAACGGCGCATCCGCGTACCGCTTGGTGTACATGGCGTGCACCTCGTCCGCTTCAAGGACGGGGCCGACCGCCTTCACGTGGGCGGTTGCGTGGATGCCGCGGTTCATGGGCACGAGGTGCGGCGTGAACGTGACGGTTGCGGGCGCGTCCGTGCCCGCCGTGGACCCGGCGCCGGTTGCAGCGCCCACGGCATCGCCGAGCGCCTGCGCGATCTCGGGTTCGTGGCGGTGGCTCCCGACCTTGTACGCGGTGACGCGCTCGTTCCCTTCCGGGAAGTGGTGCATGCGGGAGGGTTCGCGGCCGGCGCCCGTGACGCCGCTCACCGCATCCACGAGGATGTCGGACGCATCGCCCAGGCCCGCGGCAAGGAGGGGCGCGACGCCGAGGATGCTGGCCGTGGGATAGCAGCCGGGGTTCGCGATGCCGCCCGCGGCCCGGATGGCGTCCCGGTTCCATTCGGGGAGGCCGTAGGTCGTGGGTACCGTGGGCGCGAAGCCGTAGGTGGCGGTGGCGAGGGCGGGGTCCCGGATGCGGTGGTCGCCGGAGAGGTCGATGACGACCCGGTCGGGCCGCGTCGCAAGGAGCGCCGGCAGCATCGCGTGGGCCTCCCCGTGGGGCATGGCGAGGAAGACACAATCAACATCACGGAATGTCTTGTCCGGGTCATCCTTGTCCAACGGCGCGAGGACGTGGTCGAGGACGCCGCGGAACTGGGGGAGTTCGTGGGCGATGGGGGTGCCGCCCTTGGACACGGACGCGAGGACCGAGAGGTCCACGTGGGGGTGGTGTGCGAGGAGGCGGACGAGTTCCGTTCCAAGGTAACCGGTGGCGCCGGCGATGCCTGCTCGGATCATGGAGAACACGGAAGAGGTCGCCGACCGGTTTGAACGTGACGATGGATTCGGAACAGCGGGGGGCAGATTGGTCAGAAATCGGACATTCGTGTCCACCTCGGGATTCCACCCGGGTGCGGGAGGCTCCGATGATCCGGTTCCTGGCCCCGTTGCCACGGCAGCCACGCGCGCAGCCCGCGTGGGACGTCGACCCCCGCACCCGCGCACCGGAATTGGATTCAGGCGCGACCGGCACGCTGCCCCGGTCGTCCGCGGACCGCCGTGGCAGTGCCCCGTACCCCCGGTACGGGGGAAACCACGCGCCCGGCCCGTCCGAGGGCCCGCGTGCGGGTGGCCTTCCATGCGGCCCCGAGGGCCCGCGCGGCATTCCACGGCAGGGTCACGGGTGCGAGGGCCACGCGTGCGGTCTTGATCACGATGCCCCAGACGGGGCTTCCGGCCAGGATGGCGCGCGGCCCCGCTCCACCTGTGGGGGCAAGGGTCGCCGCGAGGGAGTCCCGGATCGCCCGCACCTCGGTCCATGCACTCCCCAGTTGTCGGATGTCGTGGGCGTCGCTGGATGCGACCAGGTTCCATCCGTGACGCGCCGCTTCCCGGCGCACGCGCATGTTGGGACCGCCGTCGCCGTGGTCGCCATTCAGCTCCACGAACGGGCTCCGAGCGATCATGTGGTGGTCCGGGATTCCGAAGGCGCTGAACGGGTGCGGGTGGATGGTGAGGAGTTCGTGATCCGTGCAGTGGTCGAAGAGTTCCGCTGCAGTCAGGCCGCGGGGCGGGACATCGTCCGCATGGTCGAAATAGACCAGCATGTGGCCGCGATGGGGTCCCTTGTCGATGGCGTACTCGATCCCCGGCCAGACGGTGATGTCACCCCGGGCCCTCGCATGACGGCGCGCGATGAACCCGCCCTGCCACGCGGAATCATAGTCGTAGTGATCGGTCACGGCGATGCCGGACAAGCCGGCTGCGACCGCGGCATCCACGAGTTCGTCAGGCGTGAGGACGCCATCGTACAGGGAGAAGCACGTGTGCGCATGCAGGTCGATCCGGGGCAGGTTGGGGCCCATCGCCTCGACCGGCTCGGAGTCCAGCCCCTCGGTTGATTCCCCGGTGCCCGTGGCGTCATCGTCCACGACCATGCCGTCGGGATACGTCGGGGACCGGTTCATGTGCATGGTGGGACAAGACTCGTGATGGCACCTATGCTTGTGGAACAACCGGGAAACCCGAAACGTCATGAGCGTGCATGGCGTGCGGTGATACGTTTCATCGCCGTTCCGCAACGAACAGGGCTTCCGGGTCATCCCATTGGAGCGGGTGCTCGCCATAGTCCCCGGATGTTCCCCCGTACACGTGGAGGATGCGGAAACCGGCCGCTGAAAGGAGCGTCGCCACCTCCCGCGGCGTGAACGCCCGCGTGGGCACGGTGAACGTGCGCGTCGTCCCGTCATGCCCCTTCACGTCGGCGTGGTCGATGCACACGTTCGTCAAGGGATCGAACGCGTCATCATGGGCGGCGAAGTGGAACGCGTTCATCGTGGACAGGATGAATCGGCCGCCGGGCTTCAGGATACGCGCCATACTTCGGAGGAACCGGGCGTGTTCGGCGTCCGACCCGAGGAGGCCGAAGGCACCCTCGCAGACGGAGAACGCGGCATCGAACACGGGGCCGAAGGGGAGGGCCCGGGCATCGGATCGCACGAAGGTGATGGAGGCCCCTGCGGCAGCGGCCCGTTCGCGCGCGGTCTGGAGGAGGCCGCGCGAGATGTCCGCGCCCGTGATGGACCAGTCGCGATGCCGGGCCAGGATGGTGGAATGGCGCGCCACGCCGCATGCCACATCGAGGACGCGACCGCCCTCCGGCACAGCAAGGACCTTCGCAAGGAAATCGACTTCCCCGGCGGCTCCGCGCGCATACGGGAAGTCCAGGTACCGGTCCCGGGTGTGGTCGCCGATGGCGGCGAACCATGTGCCGTCCCCGAAACGTGCATCGGCGACTTCCCGGGAATCATGGGTCAATGACAGGGGAATCGCGGGTCCGCTCTTGTCTCTTTCCCGGCAATCAAGCGCATGGCTCGCGACCCGGGAGGAGCCGAGGGATTCTTGAACGCCCGACCGGGTTCGCGCGCGGATCGGATGGTCACGGGCACGGAGCGGGTGCCGCTGTACCGGGAGAAGTCGTTGCCGCAGCGCGGCGGGGCGCGCGCAGGCTTGGAATGAAAAGGGATGGGGATGGCGGGAGGCCATCCCCGGAGTTCACGTAATTACGCGGAGAGCTGCTGGTCGGCAGGCTCGAGCGGGATCTCGTCGTCCGGGAGACCGTCGGGGTTGAAGCACTTCGAGCTGGACTTCTGGAGGT
>JBFILE010000299.1:0-5014 GCA_041599855.1 Thermoplasmatota archaeon | reverse complement strand
GCCGTAGTTCTCGTAGAACGGCTCGAACGTGACGACCTCGTCCCCTTCGTTCACCAGGGCGAGCATGGCGGCCATCATGGCTTCCGTCGCGCCGCAGGTGACGGTCACGTTCGCGTCCGCGTCGCAGTCGATCCCGTTGAACGATTTCGCCTTCTCGGCGATGGCGCGGCGCAGGTTCGGGGACCCCCACGTGACGGCGTACTGGTTGTGGGGCCCGTCAAGGGCGGCCTTGGCGGCATCCACCATCTCCCGTGGCGGTTCCATGTCGGGGAACCCCTGGCCGAGGTTGATGGCGCCGTGTTCCGCTGCGTGGCGGGACATCTCGCGGATGACGCTCTCGGGGAACAGGTGCACCCGATCGGCGAGGCGGGGGTCGTCGAGGCGGTGGGACATGGACCGCGCAACACGGTGGGAGGTCTTGGGGATTTGGATGCGGCGCGGCCGGTTCGGCCGCGGATCGAACGATCCTGCACCACATGGATTTCCCGCGGGCACCAACCGGGTTCCATGGGCGCGATCCTCGATCACGCGTGCGGCGACTGCGGGTACAGGGAAACGGTGGCCGGCGGACGCACCGACAACATGTGCGCGAGCCTTGAGACGATGGCTTGCCGGACGTGCCGCCGCGTCGTTGACGTGGTGATCCTGGACCGCACGGACCCTGTGGAAGTGGCCGGAGTGCGCCCCCGGGTCCTCGAATGCCCCCGAAGCCGCACCCGCGTCCACCACCTCGTGCCATGGGACCGGGATGCGCGGCCGTGCCCGCGATGCGGAGGCACCCTCGAGATGGACGAGGAGTCGTGCATCCTCACCGATTGAGGCCGCCGATGATGCGCCCGCGCGAGGCGTTCGCCGCCTCCGTCCGGCTGCAACAGCACGCCTTGATCCGTGGCCTCCGGGCACGCCTCATCGACTGGTCAGGACCGGGCGCTCCCGCGCCTTGCGATCCCGGGCCTTCCCGGTGGCTTTCGCGCCCGCCCGGTTGGCCGCCGGCACGAAGCCGCGCTCGAGGGCATCGGACACGATGACCACGAGCATGCCCACGCCCATGAGGTAGAGCCCGGCCCAGACGAGGCCCACGAACGGCAGGAGCGCGACATCGAAGGCGACGGCCTTGACGCTCGAGCGGTCGAGGGTGAACGCCTTCACGGGGTCCACGCGTTTCCCGAGTTCCGTCCATTGCAGGGCCCCGTCGGGCCCCTCGGTGGCGAATGCGGCGGGAACGAAGTACCGGTCCACGAAGAGGTCGCGGTGCACGTCCACTTCGCCGAGGTATCGGGGGACGCCGCTCACGCGGTACCAGAAGTGGAGTTCCGCCGTGCCGAGGGAGGCTCCTGTTTCGTCGGTGACTTCGAGAAGGCCCTCCATGTCCCCGGGTTGGTCGCCGCCGGCCATGCCCGTGAACGTGAATCCGAGGTCCCCGGCGCGGACGGTTTCGCCCTGGTCTGCCGGGTCCACGATGGTCCACCCGGCGTACGTGGCCTCGTACGTCGCCATGGTGAAGCCTGCGAGGCCGATGACCACGGCGACGTGGATGAGGTACATCCCGGTCTGCTTGAAGCCGGGCAGCGTCCGGACAGCGAACGCGCGGACGCCTCCGGCTTCGTCGAAGCGGCCGCGATTCATGACGACGAGGGCGAGCCCCGCGGCTCCAACGACTGCGCCGACGCCGAACCCGGCCACGACGACGGATGCCACACCCCCGGCCACCGCGAGCGGGAACCCGGTGCGACGGAGGGTCGCGACGCCTCCCGCCATGGCGAGGATGCTGAGGGGGACGAGGGTGAAGGCGTGGAGGAGGCCGCCGTGGAGGACACCGAACGGTCCGAGGGCGAGATGATTGGGGGGATTCGACCACATGACGGCGCCGAGGAGTCCGGCAAGGAGGACGAGGATGCCGCCCCATCGCAGGGCACCCTTTGCGCCGCGATTGACGGACACCACCTTGACGAGACCCGCCACGAGGGCCCCGGCAAGGACCGGGAGCGCGAGGGCTGCGACCCAGTGGTCGGGCATCCGGTACGCCGCGGCGATGCCGATGGCAAGACTCCCGCCGGCAAGGGCGACGGTGCGGGGGCGCCCGATGTGCGGGTGGGCCAGCATCAGGGTCATGACGAGGAGGATGGGGACCGCGAGGAACGGTGCGCGGACGTCGAAGACGAAGCGGTTCATCCCGTTCACGACGCTGAAGTTCACGATGGCCGCGACCGCCGCGGACAAGGTGAAGAGGACGACGCCTGCGGCCATGAGGGCCTTGGGTTCGATGATGCGCTGGAGGATGGATCGCTTCTTCGGGTGGGTTTTCGACCCGCTGCGAGCGGCGGGTTCCGGCGCGTCCACGTACGCCCACGCGAGGGGGACGCCTGCGATGGCGACGATGGTGATGGCGGCGCCGTACCCGGCGGGGAGGCCGAGGGCATGTCCGAGTTCGAATTGGCTGCTGATCCAGGCGCCCGGTTGCACGGCGGCCAGCGCGGCGTAGAGAATGGATGCGATGATGCCGCCGCGGAGGACGCCGCGCGCGACGCGCTTCCCGGGTGGCAATGCCTGGTGGGCACCGTGGAGGAGGACGGCGGCCGTGAGGCCGATCATGAATCCGAGCATGCCGAGGAAGTAGCCGCTGGGCGCGTGGATGTCGAGGATCGACAGGAGGCGTCCCGCGGCATCCGGGTTGAAGCGGCTCGACGGGTCCGTGAAGGCGTGGACACTCACCCAGAGGCCACTTCTTGTCGCGAAGGTCGCGAACACGTACAGGATGTACGAGAGGGCGGCGAGTGCGGGGGCGGCGAGGGGAAATGCGCCGCGTTTCCCATGTTCCTTCACCGCGTGCATGAACCCGGTGAGGGTGAGCCACGGGAGCAGGTTCGCGGTCTCGACCGGGTCCCAGGCCCAGAAGCCGCCGAAGCTCAGGACGTAGTACGCCCAGAGGCCGCCGAGCCCGAGGCCGATCGTTGCCATGCCCCACGCGGGGCGTGCCCAGCGAAGGGCCGGCACGCTCCACGTGCGGACGCCCGTCACCACGCCGGAGAGGGCGAATGCCGCGGGGACGGACGCGAGGGCGTAGGCGACGAACTGCATGGGCGGATGGATGACCATGAGGGGGGTGACGAGGACCTCTTGGAGTCCGGACCCCCGGGGGACGGCGCGGAGGAATGCGGCTCCCGTCTCTGCAAAGGCCGGCTGGTAGATGGCGAGGGCCGTGAGTGAGCCTGCCGCCATGGCGAGGATGACGCGCGCCCCCAGGTACAGGCGGCGCGTGTCCCGGTCCGCATCGCGCGCGGGGGCGGCGAGGAACCCGAATGCGGCGATGCAGGCGGCCCAGAGGATGATGGTCCCTTCCTGGCCGCCCCACGTGCCGGCGAGCTTGTAGTACCACGGGTACGTGACGTCCGTGTGCGACCAGACGTACTGGACGTCGAGGTCGCCGCGGAGGAAGTGGAGGACCATGGTGGCGAGGGCGACGGCCGCGGCCCACGCGCCGAGGCCCCAGAGGCGGCGTTCCCATGGCCACGCGTCCCGGTCCTTGAAGCTGATGAGGCCGGCGATTCCGGCGGACGCGAGGGATAGGCTGGCGACCCAGAGGATGCGGGTGCCCCATGCCGGGTCCGCGAGGGGGAGGAGCGCCGCGGGGACGGCGAGGACGAGGGCGAGGATCGGGCCGATCCATCGGCGGGCATCCATCATGTGCCGCCTCCGCGCGTTCCGTCGGTGCCGGGTGGGGGGCGGGTTCGCGGAAGGAGGATCCATGAGGCGATGGCCGCGAGGGGGATGATGGCGAGGAATGCGAGGGGCGACGGCATCTGCAGGTAGGCGAAGCCGCCTTTCGGCGCAAGGGAACTCGCGATGCCGTACTCGCTCGCAAGGAGGTCGAGGGCGCCGTCACCGAAGACGCACGCTTCGCACCAGGTCGCCGTGTACATCTCGAGGAGCACGGCTTTGGACGTCTGGATCGTGGGTCCGTCCTGCCGGAAGGAATAGGTGGCGCTCTGGAGGACTTCCCGGGCGCGGATGCCGCCGGCGTCGGGCGGTACGTCGGTCTGGAGGTACGCGACCGCCCCGAGGCGGCCCGGGGCCCAGACGGGGGCGCCGCTTGCGGTCTGCGGGATTTCGAAGGTGAGGTTCACGGGGCCGATCCCTTCGCCGGCGCGGAGGGTGATCTCGCGTTCGGGGAACTGGTGGCGGGCGGTGAAGCGGTGGGTTTCGACGCCGTTCTTCCCGGTGAATTCGATGTCGTCCTCGAAGAGGACGGTGCGGAGGAGGATGCGGCCGCCGTCGATGGTGGCCTGGGGGTCCACGTGGACTTGGAGGAATCCGCCGCTCGCGTTGGCGCGTCCCATGATGCTGATGGTGGCGGGGGCGTCTTCGCGGAGGCGTTTCACAAGGCGTTCCCGGTAGGCGTCGAGGAATCCGGTGTCCGTGCCGTCGGGGAGGTTCGCGGCGATGTCGATGCCGTCGAAGGCCACGGTGGGGAACCAGTATCCGTCGTAGTAGGCGGCCATCCAGTCGCGGGTCGCGTTCGGGGTGAAGGCCGAGGCGAATCCGAAGGGGTCGCCTTCGGGGTCGGGGTGGGGGTGGTATGCGATGGCGGAGAGGGCGACCTCGTTGAGGCCTGCCTGCTGCGGGGCGACGGGAGGCACCGCTGCCACGAGGGCAAGGGTCGCAAGGAGGAGACCGATCGGAACGCGCACAACCATCGTCGCCGCGCCCATCCGATTCGCTTTATTAATCCCTTGCCCACCTGCCACCGAATCCACTTGGCAGCGCCTGCTTGACGCCTCGGTGACTTCGAGGGGGCGCGGCGCGGTGAGCCATGCAACCGGGCCTGCAGGCATCAGCGGCAGTGGGGGCGGTGGTGGTGGTGATGGTGGTGATGGTGGTGATGGTGGTGATGGTGGTGGGAAATCAAATCCTCAGGGGTGCTCGGGGACTTGCCACGCATGCAGGAATCGTTTCGCGAGTGTGGGAGGACGACAGTATCGGCAAGGGGTGGGATGCTACCGAGCCGCGCGAAGCG
>JBFILE010000298.1:0-5028 GCA_041599855.1 Thermoplasmatota archaeon | reverse complement strand
GTGCGGTACTATCCGATCGCGCGGACGGCGGGAGCCGTCACGACGGCGAAGGCTGCGGTGCCGGTCGGGTACTCGTGAACGGGCGGGGCCGAGACGTGCCCTGAACGGGCGCAATTCCTTGGTGCGCGGGTGAGAGCTTCCGGAATGGATGCCCCATCCGTTCCTTGTTCGGGGCGCTCGTGGCCCTGCGTGGCTGCGTGCGATTGGTGTTCTGCCATGGTCGATGGCATGTGTTGCATTCCTGATCGCACGGCTGCGTCGATGGGCTTGGTCGCGGAGGTGCCACTCCCTCGTGATGCGGGGCGATCCGACCCGCGACCCGCATCGGTGGATTCCGCGCCAGGTGCGAGGCCACGGCGGTTCGGCCGGCACGCGTTGGGCCGATCGGATCGCATCCAACATGGTATCAAGCGTGGCATGCCGGATCATCAGCCGCTGGCGGGCGGCACGATATGCCGTTCGCGAAGAGGGTCGGAAAAGGAAAGGACCCCGATCGCCCACCGGTGGACGATCGGGTGTTGGGATTCGGACGGCCACAGGTCATGACCTCCCGCGATCCACGACCCGGCCCCGCTGACTTGGGGGTCGGATCATGAACCGATGCTGCGCGTTGATCCGACCTTCGCCCGCCTACGCGAAGGCCTCGAAGTAGCGCGTCACCTTGCTGAGCACCGGGCCGAGGTCCGGGCCGCCGACATCGCCATTGCACACATCGGCGATGGTGAGCGTATCGAAGTAGGCGAAGTCGCACTCATCGAGGAGGGCGCCCACGATCTCGCCAACGATGCCGTAATCCACCGGCGGAATGCATCCGTTCGTGTCGAGGGCCGCGAAGAAGTCCACTTCATCGCACGGGTTGCCGGGGTCGCCGATTTCGCAGTCTGAGTCCTTGTCACAAGGGATCGTTACGCACGACGTGTCAAGAGTTGCAGTGAATCCGCCGATCGTGTCGCAAACGTTTCCGACCGGCATGATGCATTGGGGGCTGGTTGGGTCCCCGTCGGTTCCATCAATGCCGTCGTCATCGGTCGCGTTGCCGATGGATCCTTCACCGCCGTCCTCACCGTCATCCCCATCCTTGCCGGTTCCCTTGGAGCCGCCGGTTCCACCGGATCCGGCCTTGCCAAGGGTGCCGCCCGTGGCTGCGCCGCGCCCCTTGGCGCCGCCCTCGGCGCATCGCGAAGGGCCACCGTTTCCACCAAGAGCGTCGGCCGATCCGCCGTCGCCGCCGTCGCCGCCGTCGCATCCGTCGCCATAGGCGCCACCGTGGCCGCCCTTGCCCCCGTTGCCGCCATGTTGCGCGGCCCCACCATTCGCGGTGGCGCTTCCTCCGGCGCCGCCGTTCCCGTGGCTGCTGTAGCCGCCCATGCCGCCCGTCGCCGAGGCCGGAGTGCCGCCGGCCCCGTCCACTCCGTCGCCGCCATGGCTGCATTTGCCGGTCACGGTCGTATCATCCTTCCCCGGGGACCCGTCGTCCGCCCGCGGTTCCGTGGGCGGTTCGCCCTGCGAGACCGCGCATCCGCCGGGTCCACCGTCGATGTTGGAGTCTTGGCCTTGTGCGGACGAGCCGGTGTCGCACATGGTTTTCGGGCCGAGGATCCTCGTGGGATCCACCATGTCCCGGATGGGGGTCCCAACGAAGCGCTGCGTCGTGAGGACTCGGCCATCCTCGCCTTCCACGATGCCGGGCGACACGAGCTGGTTCATGCCCATTGTGGCGATCTGGATGCGCCCGGCTTCGCCGCCGTGGCCGCCCCAGGCCGCACCGAATGCGAATGCGTTGCCGCCGGAAGCCGCGGGGCCGAACACGACCGTAGCGCCCTCGATTGCGACGGCCGGCGCCATTAGGTCGACCCGGCCTGCGCGTCCGGCGTTCCCCGCTTCCACGGAGCCCTGAACGGCTTCATCTACGAGGTTGCTGGCATCGCCACCGCTTCCGCCCCGTCCTGCTTCGATGAGTGACCCGGCACCGATCCGGATCGCGCCTTGGTGCGCAACGAGAAGGATGTCTCCGGCGTTGCCGCCGTTTTCACCGATTACATCGCCGGCCTGTTCGATGGGCGCGCCGGGTACCCCGCTCGACCCCGCAATGACGCCGGTCACGGTGATGTCTCCGCGGAGGGATACGAGCGTGATGGAGAATCCGTCGGCTCCGGGCTCTTGCGGCTGGATGGATTCCAGGACGCCTTCGATGGTGATGTCGCCATCGGCAATGATGATGAGGTCGTCGGCGAGGGTCCGTGTTTCGGCGCGATCCAAGTGATAGGATGCCATGTCCGCGAGATCCTCACGGGCTGCATCGGCGGCGATGGCAGATGCGCCGGCGGTTCCGCCCACGAGAAGCACAGGCGCGATCATCAGGACCGCCAGCATTCGGAGGGTTCGGTTCAGGGGTTTCGAGTCGGAGTGACGAGGCATGGGTGTTGCGCTCCTGGAAAGAACGAGGCTGGCAGGGGGTATAACCAACGTAGCCGGATGGTTTCCTCCCCGGATGCAGGTCGATCGGGGGCCTCGTTTCTGCGTGGTCCGACGGGGGTGGACGCCTCGGCCTCGCCGAAGGGATGCCATACTGTTCCGTGGAGGACTGGCTTGGTGAGCTTCCGAGATGCCTGCGCCAAGAACCGCCATCACCGTTATCGTTCCACGCCCTGCGAAGCGGCCCGGTGAACGGCATGTCGCAGGTTGGATCTGGCGATGGTCCAAGTCGGCCTTTTCCCGTCGTCGTTAGCATGCAGGAGACTCGCAGAACTGGATTCGACATTGAGATCGAGCGGTGGGAAAAATAGGAAATGTGACCCGGACGGCCCACACGGGGCCGACCGGGTCGGTGTCAGGAACCTGATTCTGCGGTTCCTGTGGCGCGTTCGGTGGGCCCCGCTGGCTTGGGAGCCGGAGTCCACCGTCGCTGCCTTCGTTCGTTGGTGATCTCCGCGGGGACTGTTCGTGCCCGTCCTACGCGAAAGCCTCGAAGTTCCGCGTGAGCTTTTGAATCAGCGGGCCGAGGTCCGGGCCGCCCACGTCGCCGTTGCACACATCGGCGATGGTGAGGGTTTCGAAGTAGGCGAAGTCGCATTCACCCACGACCGCGTCAACGATTTCCTGGACGATTCCGAGATCGACGGGCGGAATGCAGCTGGTATCCAGGTTCGCGAAGAACCGGATGTCTTCACAGGGGTTCCCGACGTCGCAGTTGCGCGTTTCGCACGGGTTGTTGACGTCGCACGCGTTGTTCCCGCATACCTCGTCAAGGCAGTCCGTGATCATGGCGTCCGCAGTCGTGTCGCAGATGCCGCCGACCGGCGGCACACCGTGGCATGCGGGGTCGAGGGGGTTGCCGTCGCCGCCGCGGTCGCCGATTCCCGACGACGGCTTCACGACAACGCCAGGGTCGCCCGGGTCGCCGGGGTCGCCGGATGCACCGGATGCACCGCCGGTGCCGGGTGCGCCGCCTGTGCCGCCGCCACCGACGGAACCCGTGCTCGCGGTACCCGTGCCGCCGCTGCCACCCGCGGCACACGACGAGGTTCCGCCCATGCCGCCCTTGCCTACGGAGAGGCCGTTGCTGCCGCCATTGCCGCCGTCCCCGCCGTCGCAGCCGTTGCCGTAGATTCCGGCGTTGCCGCCTTTGCCACCCTGTCCGCCTTTCTGGCCGGGCGCAGCTTGGCTTTCCCCGTTGCCACCGTTGCCACCGTTGTACTTGAAGCTCGTTCCACCCATACCGCCGGTGGCTGCAGCATCGCCTCCGGGCGTGCCGTCCGGAGCATCCCCGCCATGGGAGCACTTGCCCCACGGGGTTGTATCGTTCTTGCCCGCGGATCCCGGGTCAGCCTGGGGATCGGTGTTGGGGGTGGCGATGGAGCAGGCGTTTCCGCCGGTGCCTCCGGGCGCGTCCTGGTTGTTCGTACCGGCTTCACCGGTGACCGATTGGTCGTACTCGCACCCATAACCCTTCTGGGTCGGGAGCGGCGACAGGTCGTCGAGATCGGGCCGGGGAACGAGCGCCGGAGCGAAGGTCGTCGTGAAACCGGTGACGTCCCAGGAGAGGAAGCCACGGTCGACGAAGTGGGTCGAGTCGCCAGCTTGCACCATCACGACACCGGCCGCGCCGCCGATTCCACCGTATGCGGTTTCCACGGAGTACGCGTTGCCGCCATTCACTGCGTCGCCGAAGGTGACGAGCGCATCGCTGGATTCGACGAAGTCGCCCGAAATGCGGACGATCCCGGCCGCGCCGCCGTCACCTGCGACGACCGTCGCGGGGGCGCGGCTTTCGAACGGGTTGGCAGCGTCGGCGCCACGGCCGCCCTGGCCGGCAATGAGTTGCGCGGACCGGGTTAGGCTCACGAAGCCGTTCGCCGCGAAAAGTGACACGTCGCCCGCGTCGCCGCCATCTTGGCCGTACACGTCGCCGGTGTCGACCACCGCGGCACCCGGCACACCGCTGGACGCGGAGATGAGGCCCGTCACAACAACATCTCCGTCAAGGGAGACGAGGGTGATGGAGAATCCGTCCGCTCCGGCCTCGGAAGGCTGGGCGGCGATGAGGTTTCCGTCGATGATGATGTCGCCGTCCGCGATGATGACGAGGTCATCGGTCACGGTGCGGGTTTCTCCCTTCGCAAGATGGTACGAAGGAACCGAGACAAGCCCCCCAAAGGCTGCATCGGGGTCAGCGGCCACGGCAGTGGATGCCGCGCCGATGAGGAAGAGGTTCGCCACGAACAACGCGGCGAGCGTTCGCATGAGTTTGCTCCAGGGTTTCGAGTTCTTGTGTTGCATGAGATGTTCTCCTGCAATCCTCAGGAGAATCGCAGTTTGGTATAACGTGCTTAGCCGATAGTTTTCCGGGATTGGGCTTCCCACGCCGGGGATTATTGACTGTTGTGGCCGGATGGTTTCCAACTTGGTAGCCGAATCCTTTCCAACCATTAGCCGCTTTTTTTCCAACCCGTCGATTCGGCATCATATGGGGTCGCCATGGGTCCTCGCCCGAGTTCCATGCGGTGGAAAGGCTTCTCGGATGGCGGG
>JBFILE010000297.1:0-5041 GCA_041599855.1 Thermoplasmatota archaeon | reverse complement strand
GGGTGGGGTGCAAGACACGACGAGCGAAGCGAGTCGTGTCGGGGGCGGGTGGCGGGCGACCGCGGCCCGCAACGTCCATCACCATCCAGGTCACGCCGCGCGCAAGTCGTCGCGGCAATCGGAAAGTCCGGTTGCCCGCGGGTCCCCGGGTCCCGGGTCCCCGGGTCCCAAGGGCCCCTACCCGAAACGGCATCACGACCGCGGACCAACGCCTCGCGCATGAAGCGCTTCGCCGCCCTCGCACTCGTGCTCTCCGTCCTCCTCGCAGGGTGCACGACGAACGATTCCGCAACCAACTCGCCCGCCCCGATTTCGGAGCCGCCCGCAGACGACGCGGAACCCCCGAAGACCCCGGTGGCCAAGGAACCGGAACCGAAGACCCCCGCCGAGCCGGAGCCCGAACCGGAACCGCTCCAGCCCCAGGAACTGTGGAACGGCACCCACGACCACTCCGCCGGCCCCGCGAAGGAAGCGTTCACCGCGCCCGAAGGCTACACGACCCTGTACGTCCGCGCGAAGAGCACCTCCACCGGCGCCGTCCCGAAGGCGGACGACATCACCCTCAGGATCCTCGACCCCGAAGGCAAGGAGAAGGGCGCCCAGAGCGGCAAGGCCGGCAGCGTCATCCTCGGCGAAGGCAGCGAGGTGTGGACATACGAGGTCACGATCCCGGCGATGCCGGGCGACTGGACCCTCCAGTTCGACGGCATTTCGAAGGCTGAGACGCGCGTCACCGTGACCGCCATGCCGTGAGCGGACGAGGCGGCCGGCCCGCGCGACCTCCAATCACGGCCGGAATGGCGCAGTCACGCAGTGGCCGCGACGGACTTGCCGAGAACGCTGGTCGTGGGCGATCCGTCGATGATGACCGTGTGCATGACCTTGGCGAGTTCCTCGGCGCTGTGGATCGCCTCCTCGTCGCCGGTTGCGACCTTGGATTCCAGTTCCGCGAAGAGGGCGGCGATGCGGCCCCGCTCCTCGCGCATGGCGACCATGTCCTCCCGGGACGCTCCGCGGACCACGGCGGCAGCCTCGAGGCGCGCAAGGCGGACGAGGAGGGTGGACGAGGCGAGGCGCACGGAGGACAGGGCAAGGCGCTGGGCGGTGGCGGAGGCGGTCATTGGGCCGGCGTTGTCGGCGGGCGTGGATAGGTGCATCGGCTGGACCCCACCGAATGTGTTGGATGCAGACCGGAAAGGATGACCCCCTGCGGATGGCGTCGCCGGGACTTTGAGACCGCGGCCGACGCCACCCGGGACCCGCATATCGATTCGCAGGGGCCCGGACCCACCCGGCGGCCACCCATGGGATCCGCCCGACCCCGCGCGCCCGGACGGGGACCAAAGCCGCGGCGTGTGCGCGACCCGATCATCGTTCCCACGCGGCCCGTGGCACCAGTTCACGCCGTCTGTGCGCGCGCCTCTTCCCGACGCATGGCGAGGCCGCCCACGACGAGGATGCCGTTCGCCACGATGGCGAGGATGCAGGACAGGGCCACTGCGGCGAAGGCGACACCCACGAGGGGACGCGCGATTCCGATGGCGTTCACGACGAACGTGACGAGGAGCAGGATGAGCGCGAGGGTCGCGAGGCTGCCGGCGATGCCGAGGATGGCGCGCGTCACGCGGCCGGGGCCGGTCATGTGGTCGACCCAGCCGGACGCGGCGACGGGAGCCGCCGGGAGGAGGGCAAGGGCGAAGGTGAGGCCCAGGAGCACGAACATGTCGTTCGTGGCGAAGGCCACCATGGCGACGGGAACGCCGGCGATGAGGGCACCGACGAGGACGCCGCTCACCCGGAGGCGGATGCCGCCCCATTCCGGCGCGATGAGGAACAGGATTGCCCCCGCGGGAACGAGGAGGGTCGCAAGAAGGAATAGTTCCCCACTCGCCCCCGGATTCCGGTACGCGAGGGTGGAGGCCGCCTGGAATACATCCACGGCGTTCGCAAGGGCAACAAATGCACCGGCAACGAGGCCTGCGGCCATGACGATGAGGGAGATGGCGAGGCGGCGTGAGATCATGGAAAAACCAGAGCGGGACGGGCTGATGAATCCTCGCATTCCCCGGACGGCCGGACGAACCGCGAACCCCCGAGTGGATACGCCGCCATTCGGTATCGCCGACAGCGGGGCGCCGCCGGCCTTGGAAGGTCCCGCCAACAGCCCGTGTTTTTTAAATACGAGCGTCGGATAGTCGAGCAACCTGCCGGAGGTTCTGGAAAGATGTCCACGATCGAGTCCACGCCTGCATTCGTCGAGGCGACGTACAAGAAGATGGAGGAACGCCTGGAGATCGTCCGGGCGCGCCTCAACCGTCCCCTCACCCTTGCCGAGAAAGTCGTTTTCGGCCACCTTGATGCCCCCGCGGACCAGACGCTGGACCGCGGCAAGGCGTACCTCATGCTCCGGCCGGACCGTGTCGCCATGCAGGATGCCACCGCGCAGATGGCGATCCTCCAGTTCATGAGCGCCGGCAAGCCCGAAGTCGCGGTCCCCTCGACCGTCCACTGCGACCACCTCATCCAGGCGCAGAAGGGCGCGGACGCGGACATGCGGTTCGCCCTCGAGCAGAACCGGGAAGTGTACGACTTCCTCGCGAGCGCCTCCAGCAAGTACGGCATCGGATTCTGGAAGCCCGGCGCCGGCATCATCCACCAGGTCGTCCTTGAACAGTACGCGTTCCCCGGCGGCATGATGATCGGCACCGACTCGCACACGCCCAACGCGGGCGGCCTCGGCATGGTTGCCGTCGGTGTCGGCGGCGCGGATGCGGTGGACGTGATGGCGGGATTCCCGTGGGAAGTCCTGCAACCGAAACTCATCGGCGTCAAGCTCACCGGGAAGCTCAGCGGCTGGACGGCGCCGAAGGACGTCATCCTGAAGCTCGCCGGCATCCTCACCGTGAAAGGCGCAACGAACTGCATCGTGGAATACTTCGGCGAAGGCGTCGAATCCATCTCCGCGACCGGGAAGGGCACCATCACGAACATGGGCGCCGAGATCGGGGCCACGACCTCGATCTTCCCGTACGATGCCCGGATGAAGACCTACCTCGAATCCACGGGTCGCACCGAACTCGGCGCCGTCGCCGACCGGTACAAGCATCTCCTTGTTGCGGACCCGGAAGTCGCGGTCGACCCCGCGCAGTTCTTCGACCGCGTCATCGAGATCGACCTCTCCGCCCTCGAACCGCACCTTGTCGGCCCCCACACGCCGGACCTCGCGCGCCCCGTCTCCCAGATGAAGGCGGACCTCGAGAAGGAAGGGTACCCCGCGACGATTTCGAGTGCCCTCATCGGAAGCTGCACGAACTCCTCGTACGAGGACATGAACCGCGTCACCGATGTGGCAAAACAGGCGAAGGCCCACGGCATCAAGGCTGCCATCCCGTTCCTCGTGACCCCCGGGTCCGAGCAGGTGCACCTCACCATCAAGCGGGACGGCCAGATGACCGAGATGGAAGCCATCGGCGGCACGGTCCTCGCGAACGCGTGCGGGCCCTGCATCGGCCAATGGAACCGCCCCGAGTTGAAACAGGGTGAGACCAACGTCATCGTCACCTCGTACAACCGGAACTTCCCGAAGCGGAACGACGGGAACCCCGGGACGCTGAACTTCATCGGCAGCCCCGAGATCGTGACCGCATTCGCCCTCACCGGTCGCCTCGACTTCAACCCCATGACCGATGAGATCGAGGCAGCGGACGGCACGCGCTTCAAGCTCACGCCGCCCGGACCCGCCCCCGAGGTCCCGTCCCAAGGATTCGTGCCCGACGAGCACGGGTACCAGGCGCCCGCCGCCGACGGAACGCGCGTCGCGGTCATCGTGAAGTCCGACTCCGAACGCCTCCAGCTCCTTGCGCCCTTCGCGCCGTGGAACGGGAACGACTACACGAAGCTCCCCCTCCTCCTGAAGGCGAAGGGGAAGTGCACGACGGACCACATCTCGCCCGCCGGCGCATGGCTCCGCTTCCGCGGCCACATCGACAACATCTCGAACAACATGTTCATCGGCGCCATCAACGCCTTCACGGGCGAACCCGGGAAGGGGAAGAACCAGGAGTCCGGCGACGTCGACGCGTTCCCCGCGGTCGCCCGGGACTACAAGGCGCGCGGCCTCCAGTGGGTCGTCGTCGGTGACGAGAACTACGGGGAAGGCAGTTCCCGCGAGCACGCAGCCATGGAACCCCGGTTCCTCGGCGGCGTCGCCGTCATCGCCCGCAGCTTCGCCCGCATCCACGAGACGAACCTGAAGAAGCAGGGCGTCCTGCCCCTCACGTTCGCCGACATCGCGGACTACGACAAGGTGCAGGAGATGGACCGCGTCAGCATCAAGGGCCTCGAAGGCCTCGCACCCGGTCAGCCCCTCACGGCAGTCCTGCACCACGCGGACGGCACCGAGGACACATTCCTCGTGAACCATTCCTTCAACAAGGAACAGGTCGAGTGGTTCAAGGCCGGCAGTGCGCTCAACGTGCTCAGGCAAGCCTGAGCACGTTGGATTCCTTCCGCCGCCGCGACTTTGGGGCCCGGCCTACGGCGGCGGAGCCGCCTCCGGCCGTACGGTCGCGGCGGCGGGCGAGAGGGGCGGCTGTCGAAGACGGGCGCAGCCCGTCGAGACGCAGACGTGCGACTGAGGCAAAGCCGAAGGAGTACGTCAGCGCCCCTCTCGCGCCCTCCCCGCCGCTGGTCATCGGATTCTTGCTTGGCCTGCGAACGGATTACGCTTCGCGGTTGGCTCGCCACTCGTCATCGGATTCTTGCTTGTGCGGTGGTGGCACGCGCTTCGCGGTCGGCCCGCCACTCGTCATCGAATTCTTGCCTGTCGGGTGGATGGATCGCGCTTCGCGATTTTCGCGGCTGCGCTTCATCGGCTTCGCGTGGTCTCGGGGCGTACTACGCGCATTTTCCGGTGGACAACGGTCTTCCGTTGGTTGCGGCCGGTTTGTCACACGGCCTCGACCGCTTGCCGATGTCGCAGGATCATGGGCGCCCTCCCGAAAGTGAGCCGCGAAATTTCAACCCTGCCAGGCCGGTGCCC
>JBFILE010000296.1:0-5045 GCA_041599855.1 Thermoplasmatota archaeon | reverse complement strand
GTGCGGGAGCGTGAGCGTGAGCGTGAGCGTAAGCGTAACCGTAAGCGGAAGCGTAAGCGTAAGCGTAAGCGCGAGCGCGAGCGCGAGGGTAGTCGGAAGTGCAAGCGTGGGCGGAAGCGTTGCAGAAAGCGTTTCCGAACGCGCAGGTGAATGGAGAGGGAAACTTGGCCATGGATCGACCGTTGAAACTGGCGGACGCATGATGGGATCCCTGACGCGGTAGGAGGCGCGGAACCCCGCTGACTCGCCCGAACGGTTACGCCCCGCTTGCCGAATCCGGCGCCAATCAGCCGGCGCCGTCACAAATCGACCCACATTGCGCCGTCTCCGCAACCGCACTCGCTTCCGCATTCGCCAACGCTCACGCTCACGCTCACGCTCACGCTCCCGCACCCTCTTCCGCAAACGCTTCCGCAAACGCTTCCGCAAGCCGCTTCCGCAAACGCTCCCGCAAACGCTCCCGCACCCTCTTCCGCAAACGCTTCCGCTTTCGCGGGCCGCTTCCTCAACCCGCGTCGGGCCGGTCAATGGAACGTCGGCAAGCGAGCGATGCCCCTCCCGCCGGAAGCGGACGAGGTTGGCACGATTGACGGCCACAGGGCTTTATATTCCCCTTCACCATCGCCGCGACCATGGGTGAGCCCGGGAAAAAGCCCCTCACGTACGCGGACAGTGGTGTTGACATCAAGCGGAAGGATGCCGCTGCACGCACCCTCGTCGATTCGTTGACGTTCTCGCGGAAGGGCCCCGGCGCGCCGCTTGCCGGGATCGGCCACTTCGCGGGCCTCATCGACTTCCCTGGCGACTTCGCCCTCGTCATGTGCACGGACGGCGTGGGAACGAAACTCGAGATCGCCAACGCGATGAAGAAGTGGGACACGGTCGGAATCGACTGCATCGCCATGAACGTGAACGACGCCATCTGCGTGGGCGCGGAACCCATCGCGTTCGTCGACTACCTCGCGGTCGAGGACGCTTCCCCCGAGTTCACGCGGCAGATCGGGATCGGCCTTGCGAAGGGCGCGGAGGAATCCAACGTGAGCATCGTGGGAGGGGAGACCGCGATCCTGCCGAGTCTCGTGAAGGGGTTCGACATCGCGGGTACGTGCCTCGCGTATGTGCGGAAGGACCGGATCATCACGGGCGACGCCATCCGGCCCGGCGATGTGATCATCGGATGCGCGTCCAGCGGCGTCCACTCCAACGGATTCACCCTCGTGCGTCGCGTCTTCAGCGACGCCGGCATCGACTTCCACGACGAGGTATGGGACGGCCGGAAGCTCGGTGACGAACTCCTCACCCCGACACGGCTCTACGTGAAGCCGGTCATGGAACTCCTCGGTGCCGACGTGGATGTCCACGGCATCAGCCACGTGACCGGGAGCGGCATCCTGAACCTGCCCCGCCTCTCGAAGGAGGTGAAGTTCGTCCTCACGGACCCCATGCCGGTGCCACGCATCCTCCGGGTCGTCCAGGAGAAGGGCGGCATCGAGACCGGCGAGATGTACCGGACCTTCAACATGGGGATGGGGCTCGCAATCGTTGTGGCCCCCGAGCATGTGGACGACGCCATCGCGGCACTTTCCAAGCATGTGGACGCGAAGGTCGTGGGCCATGTGGAGGAAGGGTTCGGCGTGGCAGTGCCCAGCCTCGGCATCGACTTCGCGGAAGCGAAGTTCTGACCGCGCGCCCGGGCATGCAACGTCGGGGGATCTCCGCTCAACGAGGTGTGGATCGCCCTCCAGGCATCTGCCAACCGAACCGGCCTGCTGCCGACTCGCGAACTGGTGGGCACGTTGCATCTCCCGGCCCTCGAACCCGCCGCGTGCGCCATGCTCGTGTGGCATGGGAATCCGCCGGTTGGCTCAGCGCCGTGCGCTTCGAGCCCGACGGCTTCACGTTCTCACGGGAAGGAGCCTACTGGAACAACCACGATCACGAGGATTCGTTCGTGTTCGTGCCCGGCCCCTCGGTGGGCCGTGTTCTTCCCTGATCGGGGATGCCCGGTGACCTCCCCGTCACGGACCGCTTATACATCATGGGCTCCCGTACGGGGCCCCATGGTCCGCGCCACGTGGAACGGCGAAGTCATCGCAGAGAGCAACGACACCAAGGTGGTCGAAGGGAACCACTACTTCCCTCCCGACTCCGTCAAGAAGGACGCCCTGAAGGCATCGAGCACCCAGAGCACGTGCCCGTGGAAAGGCGAATCGAGCTACTACAGCGTCGTGGCAGGCGGCAAGGAGAACACGGACGCCGCCTGGTACTACCCGGCACCGAAGGAAGCTGCGAAGGAGATCAAGGACCACGTCGCCTTCTGGAAGGGTGTCGAGATCACGGAGTAGGCGGACACCGCGCCGGCCCGTCCCTTCGGCAGGCGAAATTCGTCCCCGCCGGCCAGGATCCGGGCCGACTGTTCCAACCGACATGGGTAGGAAGACAAATATTTGCGTCGTGAATAGGCCGACCCGTGTCCGTGAAGCGCATCCGTGACCCGATCCACAAGACGATCCGCCTGAGCGATGCTGCCCTTGCGGTCGTGGACTCGGCGCGCTTCCAGCGTCTGCGCCACCTCCACCAACTCGGCATGGCCCGACTTGTATATCCCGGGGCGAACCATACGCGCTTCGAGCACAGCCTCGGCGCGCACCATGTGGCCCAGCGCGCCGCCGAGGCCCTTGACCTTGGCCCCGAGGATGCGCAGGACGT
Source organism: Thermoplasmatota archaeon (assembly GCA_041599855.1). Classification (GTDB taxonomy): domain Archaea; phylum Thermoplasmatota; class SW-10-69-26; order JACQPN01; family JAJPHT01; genus JBFILE01. Next base: position 2,336 of record JBFILE010000296.1, on the reverse strand, counting down.
GTCGTTGGCAGCCCTGCTTCACGATGTCGGTCACGGCCCCATGAGCCACCTGTCCGAGAGCCTCATGGCGGAATTCCTCGGGAAACACCATGCGGAAGTCAGCCGCGAAGCCGTTCTCGGGAACGCCCTCACCCGCATCCTTGAAGCCCACGGGGCGGATGCCGCACGCATCGGGGACCTCATCGTCGGCAAGGGCCCCTTGAGCCAGCTTGTTGCGGGGGAACTCGATTGCGACCGCATGGATTACCTCGCGCGCGATTCGTACTACACGGGCGTCGCAAGCGCCGTGGACCCGCAACGCATCGTCCAGTCGTTCTCGATCATCGACGACGGCACCATCGCGCTCCGCGAGGACGCCGTCACCAACGCAGAGGCGTTCCTCGTCACGTGGTACGCCATGCACACGAGCGTGTACTACCACGCGACGTGCCGCGTCGCGGAGCTCATGGTGGCCCGCGCGGCGCGATACGCCCTTGAAGCCGGCGAGATCAAGCCCGAGGACCTTCCGCGGATGGACGACGTGGCATTCACGTACACGCTGCGGCATTCGACCACGGACGCGTGGCGCCTCATGCTCATGGTGGACCAGCGGCGCCTGTTCAAGGTGGCGCGCGAATTCGATCACGACGCCCTCGGTGATGACGCGGCGCGACTCCTTGCGAAGGACCGCACCCTGCGCGTGGAACTGGAGCGCGACATTGCATCGGAAATCGGCGTGAAGCCCGCGGACGTCTTCGTGGACGCGCCCGATGTGCCCACCCTCGCAGGGAGCCGCGCGAACGTCCTCCGGGAGGATGGCACCATCGAGCCGCTGCAGGATGCGAGCCGCCTGGTCCACGCCCTCGCGCGTGCGCACCTTGAAGGATGGCGGCTCCGCGTGGTGGTGCCGGCAAGCAAGCGACGGGACGCGAAGATGGTGGCCGAGGCCGTGATGCGAAAGCGGTTCGGTTGAAGGGATCACCGAGTCCGCGCGCGGGCCCACGACCGGGTCAACCCGTCGGATGTGCGGGTGGACCCGGCGGTACCCCACGTCGGAACGTTGGTCCCGTCCGCACCCGCCCCGCGGCACGGTCACGCACCGCAACCGGCACATCGGCCACGTGCCGGGGACGCGCCTGCAGGGGAAGCGGAACGGAGCGAGAACATTCATCACGGACCGGCCCGCGAGTGCCGCGGGATGCTCCCGATCGAACGGCGTGGCGTCCAAGGCGCGGGCAGGCCCCGCTCCCGCGGCGCCCGCATTCCAACCATGATCGTGGCGACACTCCTTGCTCTCGGTGCGGGAGCCGCAACAGCCCAGGCCCAATCCATCGGCTCCGGGGACGCCATGCTGGCGCTCCTCGGGGAGGATGCGGCAGCGAATGCGGATTGCCTTGACGAGCCCGGGTCCAGGACCGGACGCGCGCTCACCGGAACGGGAAGCAGTGTCTTCCTGGATGCCTGCGAGAACAGCATCCTGTCCTTCTCGGATGGCGACCTGCCGTCCAACGAGGCCCTCGAGGAGACGTTCCTCAAGCGGCTCGTGGTGGCGGCGGAAGGCACCGCGCTCCTCGGGAGCGTGGCCGCGGAACGCGCGCCCGATCCTGCACTCCGCGAGATCGGCGTGGACATGGAGGACCAGGCGAACCGGCACGCCGCGAAGGCTCGCATCTGGCTCGATTCCCTTCACAACGAGGAGACGGGGGAGGAGTTGACGGACACCTTGATGGGATCAGCCCTGGCCGATGAGATTGCGGACATCGCGCGGCTTCAGGGGGATCGGTTCGTGGACGCGTTCGTGGACTTCGGGATCGACCACGCGCAGAACGTGATCAACATGAGCCGCCCGGTCGCAAGTGTCGTCGAGTACGATGCCACGACGCGGCTGATCGAGGACACGATCGAGTGGCAGGAGGCGCAGGTGGAGACGCTTGAGGAGTACCGCCAGCACCGCGAAGCCGTGAAGGCGCAGGAGAAGCGGGTAAAGGAGATCACCGAGGAAGCCCGTCGGAATGTGAACGCGTCCAACGAGTCGGAGGGTGCCGTCGGGAACGGGACGGATGGCGGCGTGCAGGAGAGCACGGGGGATGAGGGGTTCGGGATCCCCGCTGTGACCACCATTGCCAGCCTTGGAGCCATCGTGCTGGCCGCGGTCCTTGTTGCCGGCCGGCCCCGCCGTCCTCGCTCGTAGGCGGCCCGCACCGCGGGGGCTCCGGCCGCCGATTGCGCCGGAGCCACCCATGAATTCCCATGCGCCCAACTCGTGTTCAGACGGGAATCCGTTTGTCGGGTCTGGAAGCCGTAGGGTAGAAACCGACTGCCGCTTGAATTGAAGTAGGGTAGAAATCGAGGTACCC
>JBFILE010000295.1:0-5064 GCA_041599855.1 Thermoplasmatota archaeon | reverse complement strand
CGACGAAGTAGTACTGGGCATCGTCGCCGGGTTCGATGAATCCGGCGTACGGTTCGAGGCGCACCTCGTACATCGAGTACGCGAGCCACGCGACCACACCGATCTCGAAGGCGACGAGGGCCCATGCGAGCGCTCGCTTCGACTGGGGCGTCCATGCGCCCGAGTCGTCCCTGAAAGGGAGCTCCATGGCGCGGCCGATGCGGGTCTCCGGCTATATGGATTCCTTTGATGCGTGGCGGCGTGGCGGCGTGGCGGCGTGGCGGACGCAGAACCGCTCGCGGCTCAACACGGAGGGTGCATTCGTGCGGGGCGCGTGCATGGCACGAAGCCCGCAGCCACGGGGGCTCATGGCGTCATCGGCGCGACCCGGGCGTGCCCACCCGGAACAGCCGCCGCAATGCCACACTCAACTGGGCTTTCGGCAGGGCACCCACGAGGCGGTCGATGAGGCGGCCGTTGCGGAAGGCAAGGAGCGTCGGGATGCTTTGGATGGCGAAGTTGCGGGAGGTCATCGGGTTCTCGTCCACGTTCAGCTTCGCGAAGGCCACCTGGCCCTTGAACTCGCGGCTTCCTGCCAATTCCTCGATGATCGGGCCCACGACACGGCATGGCCCGCACCAGGGCGCCCAGCAGTCGAGGAGCACGTTCGGATGTTCCTGCATGAAGGCGGCGATGTCGCCGTCGGATACGTTGACGGGGCGGTCGAGGACGGCCGGGGCAGCGGGCGGGGCTTCGGTCAGGCTTCGTCCGGCGTCGTCGACATTCCCGTTGGCCACCTCCGCGTCGGCCATCAGTTCCTTCAGCTTCCGCGCGCGGAGCGCCATCAGTTCCTCGTCATCGCTCACAGGTCCGGGACCGTGCGCTTCATCGAAGAGTTTTCGCCCCGTCCGGGATATGCCGGCGGCATGCGGGCCCACGTGCTGGTCTCAGGCAAGGTGCAGGGCGTGTTCTTCCGGGACTCCACCCGGGAGCGCGCGGCCGACGTCGGCGTGAAAGGATTTGTCCGGAACCTTTCGGACGGTCGGGTGGAAGCCGTGTTCGAGGGCACCCGGTCGGCCGTCGAGGACATGGTTGCGTTCTGCCGACGGGGCCCGGCGCGTGCACGTGTGGCGTCAGTGGAGGTGACCTGGCTGGAGAATGACGGATCCGAAACCGAGGATTTCGGGGCATTCGACATCCGCGGCACGGCGCAGGCGCCCATGGTGCCGTGAACAGGGGGCCGCAAGCGGCCGACCAAGGGATCGGGTTGCCGCGCGGGCATGGGGGGAGTGGTCCCGCGGCTGAAGGCGAACCGGGCTCCGCCGCGGGTTCCCCCGCTCCGGGAATGCGCGTCGGTGCATGGGGATTGGGGAACGAAGCCCGACCGTCGAGGCGAGTCGCCTCCACTTATCCCGTGACCTTGGCGTGGAACTCCTTGAGGAGGGCGCGTTGTGCCGCTCCCTGGGGTGCCTTGCCGATGTCCGTGACCGCCTGCACGGACCGTTCGAGCAGGTCCGGCATCGGGTGGTCCTTCTGCGCCCAGATGAGGTAGGCGGCGAGGGCCGTGCCGACCCGCCCGATCCCGGCGCCGGAGTGGACGGCCACGTTCCGGCCGGCCCGCAGTTCCAGGTGGAGTGTCTCCGCGATGTCGATGAGGGCGGTCACCCCGGCCTCGGGGACCCCGTTCGCGGGGAACTCGAAGTGGTACCAGCGCTGGTTCATCAATTTCCCCGGGTTCGCGGCCATGAGTTCCTGCTCATCCGCCTTGCCCCGGTCATGAAGCGTGACGAGGGTGGCGATGGCGAGGTTCGCCTTCACGTACGCAATCGCGTCCGCCGTACTGGCGGTCCGCGCAGGATTCTTCATCCCGGCCAAGCGGAACGGGATGAGCCATCGGAAGTTCAATGCCACTTCGTCCATCGGGTTCGACAAGCCGTCACCCCTCCGTCCATCCTTCCGGCAAGGCCCTGTTCAGAAGCCCGTTGGTTCTGTTCTCGAACCGTCCGGAACCCTCCCGGTTGTATGTAACCGTGGTGACACAATGCACTCGTGCAGCCGGTGTAGGGGGAAAAGGGAATACGCCGGAATGCGAAGCCCCCCCGGTCCCAGTGAGCCGAGCGGCCAGCTTCGGAAAGGTAACCGCCATCTTCTGCCTAGCTGTCATGCTCACGGGCGACCTCGTCCTTTTTGTGGGCCCCGGCAGTGAGGGTGGAGATGTCACCCTGCCCAGCCATCGGCCCCACCCCCCCATCACCATCCAGGGCGACCTCGATTTCACCCTCGCGAACGGGGTGATGAATGGCGCCGGTACGGCGGCAGACCCGTACCAGATCACCGGTTGGACGATCGATCGTCAACTTTGGCAGGGCGGGCAATCGACGGAGCGTCCCGCCATCCAGATCATCGGCACGACGGCCCATGTCGTTGTGAAGAACAACCGGATCAACGATTTCCGCGAGAGCATCGTGGTGCGGAACGCCGTGAATGTGCGGATCGAGATGAACCGCGTGGAAACCGTTTCTGCGGGAACCCTCCACGGGTTCCGCGTCTCGGATTCGTCGGACGTCCGCGTGGATGCGAACACGATCCTGAACCGGGCGGCGCTCACCCATTGGGAGGGCATCCGGATCGAGCGATCCGCCCGCGTGAATGTGAGCGTGAACTCGGTCGAGAACGAAGGCATCGTGACGTCCATGTACGGCATCGCCGTGGACGGCGTCACCGGACTCACGGCGAAGGCGAATCGCGTGGTGCAGAATGCGACGACCGCGAAGTCCATGACCGCGTACCACGTGACGGACATGACGCGGAGCCTCATGGATGCGAACCGCGTGGTGAAGCTGAAGGGGCAGGGTCCGACGACGGGGTTCCTCCTCGCCGACAGTTTCGCGAACCGGCTCATCGGGAACGACGCGACGTCGGCGGAATTCATGGCATTCCTGTCCCGCCGGTCCGAGCAGAACACGTGGGACGGGAACCGCGCGACCGGCGGCACGTACGGCATGGTGTTGAATGAGAGCCGCCAGGAGCGCCTGGAGCGCAACGTGTTCACGGGCGCACGCTGGGGTTTCGCGGTCCACGGCACCAGCCGCGAGCACTACTTCCATGACATCCTGGCCACGAACCTCGTGAACGGGTATCCCACCGTGTATCACGTGGGACTCCGGAACACGGTGCTTGATGGCGGCGGTGCCCGTGTCGGTTGGCTCGGTATCGCGGACGCGCGGAATGTGACGGTGCGGAACTTCAATCTCACGAATGTGGGGAACCAGGGCATCCTGCTCGTGTCGTTCCACCAATCGATCCTGGAGGATGTCACGTCCACCGGGAACCTTCGCGGTATCGACGTTGCCCATTCGACGGATTGCGAGGTCCGCCGGGTCCACGCGAGCACCATCATCGTCACGGGCTCGTTCCAGTGCATGTTGAAGGATTCCACGTTCACGAGTGCGAGCGGCGCGCAGCGGTGGGCGGTGCGGCTTGCGGCCGGCACCACGTACACCACCGTGAAGGATTCAACCATCATGGGGGCGACCGTGGGTGTGGAGTTCGCTAGCGGCCCGGGCAATGTCGTGAAGGGCGTCACGTTCGTCGGCAACAGTCTTGCCGTGATGGCGCGCGCGAACCTGAATCGCGTGATGGATTCGAACCTTGCGGGGAATCTTGCGGGCGCGACGGCGGATGGCGCGGTCCTGGACGCCCGGAACAACTGGTGGGGTGCGCCTTCGGGCCCGAGTGGCCGGTTCACGGGAAGCGGTGTCGAGGTCGATTGGCGACTCGGCCGCGTCGACGTGGATCCTTGGCTCGCGTCTTGGCCGTGATGGCGCGGGGAATGGTCTGCGCGGCGGGTCAACCCTGGGACATGGTCTTGCCGCCGCTTGCGAGGAATTCATCGACCACGTTCACGGTTCGTGATACGAGTTGCGTGACCGCGGGGTCGTTTCCGCGGCGCATCCAGTACCTGGCGTACCGGAGGGTTCCGTCGATGGGGAGTTTGCAGCCGCTGGCGTTGGGGTGGCCGCCGCCGCCGTAGGCTTGTGCGACCACGTGGCATACGGGGACGTCTTTTCGGCTGCGGAGGCTGACGCCGCCGCCGGGTTTCAGGAGGATGCTGACGTGGGCGCCGCGTTCTTCGAGGCCGTGGAGGACTTCGTTCGTGGGCACGTTGCCGTAGATGACGCCGACGCGTGCCTGGTTCCCTTCTGCGATGAAGGCGCGTTTCAGCGCCCATGCGAGGTCCGCGTCCTTGCGCCGTTCGACTTTGCGGGCGGCTTGGAGGAGCGCGGGGTCGTCGACGCGCTTGGATGCGAGGAGGCGGCTGACGTAGCGTTGGCTTCCGAGGCCGTGGCAGGCGCTTGCGAGTTCCGTGGCGCGGGGGTCTTCGCGGATCCAGAGGTCATGGTCGCGGACGACGTGGGCGAGTTCGGCGGCGAAGGCGTCGTCCGGGAGGAGGTCCTTCTGGACGAGGGTGGCTCCGCATTCGATGCCTTGTTTGTCGATGGTGACGTTCGCGTGGGGCATGATGGCTTCCACGTCGCCGTCGCCCCATTGTTTGGCGTGGTGGTCGCGCCAGCTGACGCGCCATCCTTCGTCGGCGAGGGTGGCGAGTGCCTTGGCGACGCGTTCGCCTTGGCCTTTCTGGAAGCTCAGGTCGGAGACGATGAGTTCGCGGGCGCGGCCGGGCACCTGTTGGATGAGTTCGAGGGCGCGGGCGGTGTCGTAGGGTTCGAGGTACACGGTGGCGACGCCGGTTGCGCCGTGGGTGAGTCGGACGAGGACGTCGCAGGTGGCGCCGTCGAGGCAGCTGCCGTGGGTGAAGTGGAGGACGAGGGGCGCCTTGTAGGCGGGGTCGAGGACGGATTCCTCGAAGCGGCGCGTCTTGACGCGGTCCGGCAGGAAGAAGGACGCACTCGGGAGGGTGCGGGACACGGCGCCCGAGATGCGCGGCCGGCTAATAGGGTTGCGTCTTGCTGCGCGGCGAGGGGGGATGGCGTCGAGGCGGGAGCGGGTTCGGGGTGACCGGCGCATGATGCGGGGTGCGCGTCTTCCGCCGTCATCGTGGGGTGGGCGGGCGGGGGACTGGTG
>JBFILE010000294.1:0-5071 GCA_041599855.1 Thermoplasmatota archaeon | reverse complement strand
CGGCCCCGCATCCCAACCGCCCCTCCGACGGGGGCACGTTCATGAAGGTGCGCGCCGCTCCCGGCGACCGTGACCGCCCCGGTCCCCCGATTGACCGTCGTGAGCTTCGACCTCGACGGCACCCTCATCCACCCTGCCATCTTCAACGCCGTCGCCGACCGCCTCGGCTTCGGCGCCCCCCTCCAGGACACGTACCAGGCGTACGCCGAAGGCATCCTCAGCCTCGAGGACGCCTTCCACGCGGACGTGAAGCACTTCATCGGACGCCCCGTTGCCGAGATGATGCGCGCCCTCGACGAAACCGACGCATGGACGCCCGGCATCGTGGACGCCGTTGAACTCCTGAAGGAAGCCGGCCTCTCCGTCATCCTCACCACGGACCAACCCGACTTCCTTGCACGCCACGTCCTCGACTGGGGATTCGACGCGCTCGTATGCTCACCCGGAACCGTCACCGACGGCATCGTCCAAGGGGTCGCGCCGCGGTTCGAGAAATGGCCGAACCTGAGCGCCCACCTCAACGCGGAAGGCATCGACCCTGCGCAGGTGGCCCACGTGGGGAACGGCGAGAACGACATCCCGGTCTTTCAGAAGGTCGGGTGGGGCGTCGCCGTGAACCCGTCATCACCCAAGGTGAGTGCCGCCGCCGATCATGCGATTCCCAGGCTCACGGACCTTGTCGAGGTCGCCCGGCATCTCATGGACATGGACACGTCAACGGACGCATGAGTCACCCACTCGGGTGCGGGAGAAACTTGATCCCCCTCCCACGGCGATCCACCCCGGTACCTGGGAGGTGCCACCTTGGGAATCCGCCCCTTCGCCATCGTCATCCTTGTCGCGATCGCCCTCATTTCCCCCCCCGCGGCAGCCACCCATTGGACCCTGTACCACCAGGGCATGGAGCGAAGCGTCGGCGCCACCACGGAAGACGACTTCCTCGTGTACGACTCCCCGACCGAGCCCCACCACGGGATCGTGAACAAGGTGAATCGTCTTGGTGAGCCCATCGGCGCTGGGGGGCTCTTCCTCGACGCCCGCGTCGGAAACCAGATCGGTTCCCCGTTCAGCGCCTTCGGTGTCGGCGGCGAAGGCATCGAAGTCCACCCGTCCGGCATCTTCAACGCCCTGTTCGGCCGACCCGACCTCCTCCTCCCGACCACCACGAAGGTGAGTTCATGGTACGGATGGTGGAACGACCTCGACAACGACGGCATCATTGACGACATCCACGACGGCGCCGCAGCACCGCAGGACGAGTTCCTGTGGCGCGGCAAGGCCTCCGGCGAAACCGTCGGCATCGTGTTCTCCCAATACGGCGATCCGAAGGCGTTCACCGACCGCACGGCCCTCTCCAACGCCGAACAGGGATGGGTGTCGGATGCCTTCCTCGCCATCGGCGAAGGATTCCTGTTCACCCGCGACACCCTCGTGGTCGCCGGCGCGAAACCCGCAGCCGGATCTGCCCTGGGCTACGACCTGAGCGACCCGAACGCCCTCATCGACGTGGACCGGTATGCCGCGCTGAATGCGGAGGTCGAAGGCCTCCTCGTTTCCGCCGTCGCGGCGTCCTCCGACATCGTGTTTCCCCTCGTCTTCGACGTGCTGAACACGACCGTCGACACCGCGTTCCTCGTCCTCGACACCGTGGACGAAACGAATCCCGTCAGCCTCGTCGGCCAGTACGTGACCGGGCCCATCGTCCGCGCCGTCAACAACGCGACCCGCGATTCCGATGTCGAAGCCCTCGCCGAGGAAGTCGTCTACGACGTCATTGACTTCGTCGACGACACCCGCCACGCCCACGCCAAGGAACCCAACACCGCCGAGGACAACTACGGGGGACGCGCCCTGTTCGGCGGCGTCGGCGACCGCCTCGGGTCCTACAACGACTACACTCCCTACCTGGATGCCATGCACCTCTACCACGACGCCATGCCCGTGACCCGCGTCTGCGGCGGCTTGTCCATCGCGGTGGCCCCCGTCGGCTTCGAGAACACGCCGTACGCCGATTGCCTGCCGCTCCTGAACCTCGACACGGACATGGTGGGCGCCGTCATCCGCCACGCACGCGGTGACGCCCCCGCCGAACAACACGGCACCGGGACCCTCGTCGCCTTCGACGCCCGCGTCCTCCTCTGGAAGGATGTGAACCGCGACTCGCACATCGGCGGCGTGTGCAACCCGAACAGTCCCGGCAACTTCGATGCGGCCCGCAACACGTGCACGAATGCGCCGGAACCCTGGCCGCACTCGGATTCCTCGAACCACGCGGAGCGCTTCTCCGTGTGCGATGCGACAAGCGCCCCCGGGAGCACTCTCATATTGACGCCCGTCGGCGCGAGCTGGCCGAACGTCCTCGTGTTGAAGAACTACGCCACGACGACGCGCCTCGAACCCGAATTCCGCGACGGCCGCGAGCCCATCATCCTGCGCTGGAACGACGCGTGCTCGACGATCCCGCCGGACCTGGAATCCGTCGACGCGCTGTTCTTCCCGGAGGGCGGGTCCACGATCCCGATCCGGGTGGAGAGCCGCGTGGACCTTCCGTCCGGCTTCAAGGATGCGGACCGTGGCATCGATGTCGAGGCGGAGTACGTGATCGACGTGGATGTGCTGCCGGCGAACCTGTGAGGCACCGGTTCGGGCGCCCCGAAGCCCGGCCCCGGACGGCGAATCGGCAGTTCAACAACCGGTCCACCAGACGAGCACGGGCAAAGGACTACCCCGGCTGGGGCCCACCATTGCGTGAGGCTCCCCCATGCGCGTCGCCATCCTCCTGACCGTGCTCGTCCTTGCTGGTTCCCTTGCTCCGGCTGGGACAGCTACCCACTGGACCATGTATCATGCAGGGATCGAACGGTCCGTGGGGGAAACCCATGAGGATGACCAACAGGTCTTCCACGCGCCCGGGAACCCGTACCATCTCACGGCGAACAAGGTCCATGCGCCCGGGACCGCGATCGGCGACGGGTCCCTGTTCCTTGACGCCCGGCTCTCCACGGTTGCGGGATTCCCCGGAAATTCCGAGGGCATATCGAGTGAAGGCATCTCATTCTTCACCGGCGGCCTTGGCGAAGCGCTCCTCCACCGTCCCGACCTCCTCCTTCCGGGGGACCATCAGGTGAGCGCCTGGTACGGGTGGTGGAACGATCTTGATCAGGACGGGTTCATCGAGGACTACCACGACGACGGCGCATGTACGCCCGCGGACCCCGGCTGCGACGGCCGCGACGAGTTCAAGTGGCGGGGTCTTGGAAGTGGGGAATCCGTCGCTGTAGTCCTGCAGGCGCGGTACGGCCACGGTGAACCGCTCACCGACGGGACCTCGCGAAGCCGCAGTGAACAAGGCTGGTTCACCGATTTTTATCATTCACCCGACGAACCCCTCCTCGCCACCATGTACACCATGGTCGTCGCCGGCGCCGCGCCCGCCCCCGGCACCCTCCTCGGTTACGACGTGAACGACCCGGCGGCGCTGATCGATGTGGACCGGTATGCCGCCGTGAGCCCGGAAGTGGAATCCCTGTGGGCGAGCGGGGTCAACGACGCGTTCGACATCGCCGACCCCCTTCTCGACGCGGCGTTCGACGCCGCCGATACCGCGCTCAACCTCGTGGACGTGGGCCAACCCCTCAACACCGTCTATGGACTGTATCCCGCGATCACGGAACTCTCCAGCACCGTCATCGACACGGCGGGCCTCCGTGATGAGGTGGATCGCGCGTCCGACTTCCAACGCATGTTCTTCAACGCACCGTGGTCCAAGGAACCGAACCACGTGCTCGACGATTACGGGGGTCGCGCCCTGTTCGGGGGCATCGGGGATCACCTCGGATCCTACAACACGTACACCGCCTACGCGGAATCCCATCACCTGTACTTCGATGCGTGGCCCATGACCATCGTCTGCGCCGGCGTGTATGCCGCCGTGCCCGGCACGCAGGTGAGCGCAACTCCGTATTCCCAGTGCGAAGATGGCCTCGGATACGCCGACGTGGACCCGGTGGGTGCCACCGTCCGCACCGCGCGCGACGAAGGCCCCCTCGACAACCACGGGAGTGGCGCCATCCTGACCTTCCGGGCGCGTGTCCTCCTCTGGAAGGACCTGAACCTCGATACCCATGTGGGCACCGTGTGCGACAACGGCAACAGCATCCACTTCGACGCCGAGCGCAATACGTGCCGCCATGCGGGAAGGGACCCCCAGAACGATCACAGCTCCAACCCGGAGCGGGTGCGCGTGTGCGACAATGTTGACGCGCGGACCCGACCCATCACCCTCACTCCAATCGGTGGCCCGTGGCCGAATGTGGTCGTGATCCGCGACTATCGTGAAACCACGCGTGCCGTGTACGGGTCCCCGCCGGAGGTGGTCTCCGGCAGCGAACCGATCCAGCTGCGATGGTCGGCCCCCTGCGACGGTATCCCGCCGGACATGGATGCCCAGGACGCCATCATGTTTCCGACCGGTGGCACGACGATCCCGATCCGCGTGGACACCCATGCGGGCCTTCCCGCGTTCCGGGACGATTCCCTCGGCATCCACGTGACCGATGAACACGTCCACGATGTGGATATCCTGCCCGCGTCGCTCTGAGCGGCGTCGTGGCGCCGCCGCATCGGCGGCCCCTGCGCGAGCCGACATCGCGCGGCCCCGGCGCGGCGTGCCCGGCGGATTCCGGGTGGGCTGCGCCGGGCCGGCATCAAGCCCATCCCTGCTGCAGGCTCCCGGACGGCGAATCGTGAGGATGATGGCGAGGCGGGATGCGCATGCGCCCGGCCCGCCGGGAATCACCGTCCGATTCCGGTTCTGACCCGGCCCCGGCCGTTGTTCCCGGTCCGTGAAGTGGCCAACGACTCACGATCCATCATTATGCCGGATTTCAAGCCGAAGTATCGGATCAATCCCGCTTGGAAGGCCAATATTCCCGACGTTTCAACAACACATCCACGCAAAAGCCGGACCATTCAAGGAAATCTCCAAACTCCTTTTAATACCATGATGCGAACGGTGGCTTGCAGGCGGCGTGATGGGCGCGGCCCGTCACCCGATCGAAACCCCACTTGG
>JBFILE010000293.1:0-5076 GCA_041599855.1 Thermoplasmatota archaeon | reverse complement strand
CTTCCGCTTCCGCTTCCGCTTCCGCAGGCCGCTTCCGCAAACGCTTCCGCAGGCCGCTTCCGCAACCCCCCCCGCCGCAAGCCGCTTCCGCAATCGGCAACCGCCGCTCCAACGGACCCCCCTTCGACAGCAAAGCATTTCATCCAGAATGCTGAACCCGCCCGAGCCCGACAGGAGGCCCCCCATTTGAGAATCCCGCTCACTGTTTCCCTTGTGACCATGATGATGTTGTCGCTCGCGTCCGCCGCGGTGGCCGGAACGCCCGACGCCCCGGAACTGGTGGATGCGGCGGGCGACGCGACCGGTTGCTATGGTGGCCTCGCGAACGAGTATGCGGATGTCGTGGCGGCGTGGATCAGCGACGAGACGGCTACCGCGTTCAACGTGAACATCGCCCTTGAGAAGTGGACGGCGGACGCATTGGGCACGGCCACGGGGTACACCCTCCAGTTCGAGCATCAGGGTGTCCAGTTCGGCGCCATCGGGGCCTACATCCCGGCCCCCCTCGGACCCGGGTGGGATTTCTCGAACGGCTTCGTGGACACGGAAACCGGCGAATTGTCGAACTTCCAGCAGGCGGAAGGGTCATTCACCCCGGGGTCCCCGGCGCTCATCTCCGTGGTGTTCCAGAAAGGGCATTTCCCCCACTCGGACTCCACCGACAACCGCCTCGTCAACTTCAAGGGTGGCTCCGCCGATTTCAAGAACACTGCGGCCGATTCGCTGGATCCGACGGGCACGGTCCCGGAGCAATCCTTCTTCATCTGCGACACCGCGGAAAGCTCTGCGACGTACACGTTCACCGTGGGCGACCATAGCACCCATGACATGGGCGGGGCCGGGAACATGTCGATGGATGATTCCGGCGCGGGCATGGCGCCGGCGAATGACAGTTCGACCGACGGGAGCATGGGATCGACCGCGGGCCGGACGGCAGCTTCCACCGATGACGGTGCGAAGGACACGCCGGCGCCCGGGTTCCTCGTCGTCGTGGGCGTGGCAGTCGCCGTCGCATTCGTGCGTCGCGTGCGAGCCTGAGCAGGGTCCGGGGCGGAATGGCGCGGACGAGTCCGCTGGTGTGCCGCGGCGCGGCCCGGCGCGCCCCCGTCCGCGCGTCCGCCCACACGTCTCCCGTGGGGCGATGGGTCACGGGCCGAGGCCCAACTCCTCAAGGTCCCAGACGCGGACCTTCCCGTCGGCTGCCGCGTTTGCGAGCCAGTGGGCCTTCGAGTCGAAGCACAGCCCGTACACGCCCTTCACGGGCACGGGCAGGTCGATGAGCCGCTCGCCTGCGAGGGTCCAGAGACTCACCTGTTTTTCCGCGGTTGTCGCAAGGAAGCGCCCCGTGGGGTCGGCTTCCACGTACACGTAGCCCCGACCCCCGGTCGTGAATGTGTCATCCACCGTGGCAGTTTCCACGTTCCAGATGCGCACGGTTCCGGCGTAGTCGCTCGTTGCGACGCGACCGTCGGGAAGCGGGCTCACGCCGATGACGCTGGTTTCATGGCCACCGAGTTCGGCTTCGCGGGCGCCATCGGGCACCCGGAACACATGGAGGCTTTCATCGAAGCCGCCGACAAGGAACCGGGTGGCGTCGAGGAACACGGGGGGCCCGTTCTTCTTGAGGCCGCTCACGAAGGATGCCGTGACCTCGCCTTTCGTGCTGTCACGGATGTCGATGCGTTCGCCCCGCGCCTTGAGGAGCACCATGTAGGGCGCCTTGGGCGCGTACACGGCCGTGCTGTATTTGTCGAGGATCTCGAGGGTGTCGCCGGAGGCTGCGTCACGGATGCGGACCGTCCCGTCGCTCGACCCGCTCGCGAGGCGTTGCCCATCAGGCGAATACGACAGGCTGTTCACGCTCTTGTCGTGGCCACCCCAGTCGCCGCGAAGCCCCCATGTCCCGGTTTCGAAGAGCCGCAGGCTCCCTTCCATGCCGCCTGTGAGCACATGGGAATCGTCCGGTGCGAACGAAAGGGCGCATGCGTGGCGCCTGCTCGCCACGAGGACCACGGGTTCCGTCATGGGATCGGATCACGCGCTCCCCGCGGATGAGTGTCACGGGTCCGACTCCGATCCTTGGTCCGGAACCGCTAAGCGCGCAGCCCGGCGGGGGGTTCGTCATGGTCGACGCGAGCGGGGGGCCCGGAACGACCCGGGTCGCGACCGCCGAGTCCCGGGCATGGCGGGCAGCCGGAGTCATGGTCCTCGGCATTCTCGTCGCAGCGACCCCGTTCGTGTGGCGCCTGGCCACCTCGCCGTGGGGTGCGGCCATGGTCCTTGTGGGGCTTCTCGTGATCCTTGATGCCGCCGTGGTCCTCGTGACGACGCTGGCCCGCCCCGCGAGTGCACGGTGGCCGGCGGCTGCGGCGGCTGTGGTCGGCGTGTGGCTGGTCGCGAGCCCGGGGTATGCCCCGTACCGGTCGACCGGGTGGGACCCGTGGACGTGGCTGATCGTGACCCTCGGGAGCGCCACCGTGCTCATTGCCGCATTCACGGCGCAGATTGCTGCGCAGCCCGCGATTCGTCGCTATGCGGTCAGGGGAAGCCGTGTGGTCGTCGGCCTCGGGCTGATCACCATGCTTGTGGGTGTGGTCACGGAACCGGTGGCGGGCCCCCGTCTCTGGAGCAGCCTTGCGGCCGGCCTCCTCGTGACCCACCTCGGGTACCTCGCCTACGCAGGGGCCCGCTGGATTCCGGCGCCGTCGTGGCCGTCCTTCACGAACATGGCGGCAGCCGTGGCCCTTGGCGTGTCGGTCGCCATCCCGGCGGCGGCTGCCGGCATTCCGTTCGCGGCGCGGACCGTCACGTTCGCACTCGCCGCTGCCGTCTTCCTGCTTGCCTCGGTGAATGCCTGGGAATCGGCGCGGCAGCGCCCGTCGCGGCGGCCATGGCGCCGGGGCCGTGCAGCGTAGGCGACCGGATCCTTCCGATGGGGGCGAGAGGGCCGCGCAGCGTAGGCGACCGGATCATGCGCGACGGGCGAGAGGGCCCCTATGTCCGATTCCGGGAATCGGGCGCGGACCTCCCGTTCGCCTGTGACGGGGGACTCGACGATGCACCAATGGCCGCAGTATGTCCGGTACAAGACATCGTTGCCTATGCTTGACAAGATATGAGTCAGCGGGCATTTATTACCAGAAACACATCCAGGGGCCATGGAATCGTTCGCGATCGAATTCGCGCTCCTTGCTTCGACCGACGCCGCCCACCTCGTGAGCGAGGTGGCTCGGATGCCGGGCGTGGTGGCGGCGATCCTCGACGGGACCACCTTGACGGTCCTTGCGAACGGCCCCCTTGCGGAAGCACGCGTGACCCACCATGTGGAGCGCCTCCTCGCGCCCCCGGTGTTCCCCGCCTGAGCATGGCGGCGATTCGCGCCGAAGGGGCACCCACCAGGGGCCGCCGCGAAGTGCAGGAGGACGGTCCCGGCGCGTGGGCACCGTACCGCAGGCATCGCCTGGCCCCGCCGCGGCCCGGGGCGCCATGGCGCCCGGTCGGCGGCCCGACCTTGATGGGTTGGATCGCAGGCCCCGCGAAGGCCGGGCCGATCACCCGCGGTACCGGTTCCGCAGCTCCCGCCGCATGATCTTGTTGCTCGCGGTCCGCGGGAGCCCCTCGACCGCGACGACCTCGTGGATCCGGAACAGGGGATTCAGGTCGCTCTTGATGCGCGCCTGGAGTGCGGCGCGGATGCCGTTGACATCGGCACCGGCCGGGGTTTCCGTGGGCAGTACGACGAACACCACGAGCCGGTCGGCGCCGCCGCCTTCGGGCGCCACTGCCACCGCAGCCGTCTGGTACACGAGCGGGTCACGGTCCATCACCCGTTCAAGTTCGAGGCTGGAGACCTTGATGCCGCCAAGGTTCATGGTGTCATCCGCGCGGCCATGGGCCTGATAGTATCCGCCGGGAAGGCGTTCCACCTCATCCCCGTGGCGGCGCAGGGTGCCGGCGCCGCCGCCGGGGATGGGCGGCGTCCCTTCATGGTACACCTCGTGGTGGTCCCGGTTGAGGAGGCGCTGGCTCAGCCCGATGGATGGCGGGATGAGGAAGATCTCTCCCATGGCGCCGTTCCGAACCTGCTGCCCGGCTTCATCGAGGATCACGAAGTCCAGGCCCATCGCGGGTGTCGAGAAGACGGCCGGCGACTGGGGTTGGACGACGCTGCCCGTGAGGTGTCCGCCGCCGATCTCGGTGCCGCCGCAGTACTCGATCACGGGCGCGTCATAACGGGCCAGGTGCATGAGCCACAGGTAATCCTCCACGTTGGAGGCTTCCCCGGTGGAACTGAAGACGCGGATCCCGGACCAGTCCCGGCCGGCCACCGCGCCCGTGGTGCGCCATGCCCGCACGATGGCGGGGACGACGCCGAGCACGGTGACGCCGGCATCCTCGACGAAGCGCGTGAATCCGGGGGACGTGGGGGCACCCTCGTACAAGGCCATCGTGGCCCCGTTGACGAGGCTCGCGTAGATGAGCCACGGCCCCATCATCCACCCGATGCTGGTGGGCCACGCCACCACGTCATCCGCGTGGATGTCCTGATGGTAGCGTCCGTCGGCCGCGGCCTTGATCGGGGTGAGGTGGGTCCACGGGATCGCCTTCGGGTCCCCCGTGGTGCCACTTGAGAACAGGATGTTCGTGGTGTCCTGCGGGTCGCACGGAACCCCGTCGTATGCATCGGAGTCGCCGAGGAAGTCGGCCCACGCCATGTCGCCCTCTCGCAGGGTGACGGATTCCCCGCGTCCGGTGCCGGCCGGCGCAGGGAGGACGATGGCCGGCGTCGCATCCGCGTCGCGGACCTTGGCATAGAGGTCGAGGGTCTTTCCGCCGCGCATGAAGGCACTCGTCGTGATGATCGCCTTCGCATTTCCGAGGCGGTTCCGCGTGGCGATTTCCGGAGGCGCGAAACTGTCCGCGATGCTGATGACCACGCCGCCGGCCCGGATGATGCCGAGGTACGCGGCAACGCATTCCACGGTCATGGGCATGTAGAGGGAGACCGCGTCGCCGGGTTCGAGACCGAGGCCCCGGACCCCGTTCGCGACCCGGTTCACGAGGGCCTCCAGGTCG
>JBFILE010000292.1:0-5081 GCA_041599855.1 Thermoplasmatota archaeon | reverse complement strand
GAGGCGGCGGGTTGCACCCCTCCCCTTGATTCCACGCGCCCCGCCACCCCGGCACAATCGACGCCTCGCTGTGGACTGTGGCTTACGTGGGCACCAACGGGGGCCCGCCCGTTTCATCCCCTCGTCCGAATATTCTTGTACGTGTATCGGGATCCGTTTCCCATGCAGCCATCGCTCACGCTTTTGGGACTGTCGATCATTGCTGCGTCCGCGGTGTGCGCCGGCGCCCTTGCGGCCACAACGTCCGCCCCCCTCGAAATCGTCGAAGACGTGGTGCCGCTCGCCGGGGGGATCGCGGCGTTCGCGGGTATCGGCGTCCTCGTCGTGTTCGTGGCCGTCCTCGCGAACGCCGGCGTCGCCGGCTTCCGCATGGTCCGCAGGACCGAGGCCCCCGCCAAGGGCCCCGAGCAGGGGTAGCCGGAAGACCTTAAGTCCCGGGTCCGGTTCGCGCATCGTGACCCCGTCCCACGCCCCCATCCACTGCCGCGGCCGGCGCCTCACGCGCCCCGGCACCCTCATCATGGGCGTCGTGAACGTGACCCCCGATTCCTTCAGCGACGGCGGGCGCCTCACCGACGTGGACGCGGCCGTGGCCCACGCCCTCCGACTCGTCGACGAAGGCGCAGACCTTCTCGATGTGGGTGGCGAAAGCACCCGCCCCGGCGCCGCAGCGGTGTCCGTGGACGAGGAAGTCAACCGTGTCGTCCCCGTCATCCGGCGCCTCGTCTCCGAGACGCGCGTCCCCGTGAGCGTGGACACCATGAAACCGGAAGTCGCCGAGGCCGCCCTCGACGCCGGCGCCCACCTCGTGAACGACGTGACCGGCTTCCGGGATGCCCGCATGATCCGCGTCACCGCGGAAGGGGGCGCGGCCGCCGTCTGCATGCACATGCAGGGCACGCCGCGCACCATGCAGGAGAAGCCGACCTACGCGGACGTCGTGAAGGACGTCGCCCAATACCTTCGCGGCCGCGCGTCCGCCCTGGAATCCGCGGGCCTCCCCCAGGAATGCATCGTCCTCGACCCCGGCATCGGCTTCGGGAAGACCTTGGACCACAACCTCGAGCTGTTGAATCGATTGCCCGAAATATGCGAGCTGGGCTACCCGGTCCTCGTGGGCGCCAGTCGCAAATCCTTCCTCGGGACCCTGACCGCATTCGGGGGAGATTCCCCGCCGGCGACCGACCGCCTCGAAGGGACCCTCGCGGCCCACGTTGCGGCCGCGCTCGCAGGCGCGCGCATGGTGCGGGTCCATGACGTGGCCGCGCACCGCCGCGCCCTCGCCGTCGCCGACGCGGTCCGCGCCGGCCGCAGGGAGGTGGGCGCGTGACTGACATCATCCGCCTCAAGGGCCTCCGGTTCTTCACCCATGTCGGATGCACCGTGGAGGAGCGGAAGGTCGGGCAATACCTCGACATCGACGTGGAGATGATGCTGGACCTGCGGGAGGCCACCTCCGAGGACGCCATCGCCAAGAGTCTGGATTACTCCGAAGCCGTCCGCGTCATCGGGCGCGCCATCGCCGGCCGGGAAGCCAACCTCATCGAGACCCTCGCGGAGCGCGCAGCCACCGCCGTCCTTGGCCTTGGTGCGGACGAGGTCGTGGTCCGGATCCGCAAACCAGCACCCCCCATGCCCGTCGGTCACGCAGAGTACGCTGAGGTCGAGATCCGACGCGCCCGACGATGATCCTTGTCCGCGGACCGTCCTCGCCGGGTGGCAATGGTTTATTACCCGGCGCAATCCTCGCCGCGAAGGATGTGGAGGGGTTCGTTCCGCACGGCCTGCGCGATGGCGCTCCTCGTCGTGCCTGCGCTCGCACTCGCGGGCTGCACAGGGTCCGACGGCACCGTCGGCCTTGCGAACCCGCTCCCGAACCCCAAGGTCCTGCTCTACGAGAAGCCCGGAGTCGGCTTCGAGATGTACGTGCATGGCGCCGTTCGTGAGCGTTCGTACGACCGCATCACGGTTCTGTTGAACAACGAGACGCTGGCGGACGTGGCGGACACGTACGCAAGCATCGTTCCCGTTTCCCTTGCCTCGTTCCGCCTCGGCATCCTCGTCGTTGACGGCACGACGACCTACGCGTTCGAGGGTGACGTGCTCATCAATGCCACCGCCGGCACCGCGCTCATTGCCGAGATGCCGGCAGGGTCCACCGAGGCCCCCGAGCCGCAGGAAGTCAAGTTGCCGTGGAGCAAGATCGTCGACCGGGAGGTCGCGAACCGATGAGCTTCATCACCAAACGCGTCCCGGTCTCGTACATGCTCATCCTGGTGGCGCTCGTCGCTGCGGCGACCTACATCGTCCTCAGCATCATGGGCGTCATCCCGGTCGAGGACCTGTTCGTCCTCATGGTCCAGTACACCCTCACCTTCTTCATGCTCATGGTGCTCGGTGTCGTCGGCGGCGTCTTCCTCGGCATGGTCATGGCGCACCGCATGCTCTCGGCGCAGGATTTCACGCCGGTCGAACGCCTGACAATCGAGACGCATGCCGCGGTCAAGGGAATGTCCGAGCAGATGGACGTGATGGCCTCGCGCCTCGACCGTCTCGAGGACGGCGCGACCGACGACCCGACGGCGCCACGCCCGCGCGTGCGGTAAGCCTGAAACCCACCGGTCCGGTGTGGGGGGGGGGCTCGACGCGATGGCCGTTTGCTGGAATCATCCAGGCACGCAAGGGCTCGATGGCCGGGCCCGGTGGAGACCCGATCACGCCGCGGCATTGCCGGCCGGCGCCTTCATGCCGCCGAGTTCGACAATGGACCAGAGCCCGAGGACTCCGAATACGAGATGGACGTCGCGGAGGGCGAGACCGAGCGCCGTCGCGCCGGCCAGAAGGATGCGGCCGCGCGCAAGAACAGGAAGGCGGGCCCAGACATTCGGCCGGGACCCCGTCAGCGGTTGGGTACTCGGCACCGTCATCGTCCACTTCCTCGACTTGCATCGGTTTAAGGATTGTGCCGCGTCCGTCGAGGATTGTGACGTGGGGCATCCATTTTCGGGGGCGCCCGCGACCATCCCCGATTATCGCGCGACGCACCGTCATTGCCCACTTCGCAGCCATCGACGCACGACCCTACTGCTTCCGGCCGAATCGGGTCCTACCCTTCGCGGATCGATCGTTCAAGAATCGCACGAACCGCGAATCGGACGCCGCGACGGGTGGGCGGGCTTCCTAGGGATTCAAGTCCTGAACCTGCAATCAGGCAGCCCGAGGGATTTCCCGTCGCTGTAGACCCCATTCCGCTGCTTGCAACCTTTGCCGCCATCATCGGCCTCGGTTTCCTCGGCTATCTCCTGTTCGAGCGCACGCGCGTCACCGACGTCCTCATCCTCATCGGGTTCGGCATCCTCGTCGGACCCATCTTCGGCATCTTCGATGTCACCGGATTCCAGGAAGCCACGCCCCTCGTCGGAACCCTCGCCCTCATCATCATCATGTTCGACGGCGGCCTCGGCATCAACATCAAGGACCTCCTGAGCGGCATCGCCCGGTCCACGATCCTTGCCGTCGTCGGGTTCACCCTGACGTCCATCGGTGTGGCGGCCGTCGGCCACTACTGGCTCGACCTCCCGTGGCTCACCGCCGTCCTTCTTGGATTCATCCTCGGAGGCACGAGCGGCGTCATCATCATCCCCGTCATCACGCGCACGAGCGCAAAACCCGGGACCCGGGTCCTCCTCTCCGTGGAAAGCGCCCTCACCGACGTGCTCTCCGTCATCGCCGCCGTCACCCTCATCACCATCATCTCGACGAGCGGTGGCGTCGTGGGCGCGGGCGAGGCATCCAGTGCCGTCAAGAACGTGGCCAGCCAGTTCTCGAACGCCATCATCCTCGGCCTCGTGGCCGGCGTCGTCTGGCTCCGCACCCTGAAGGCCCTCCAGCGCAAGAAGTACAGCTACATGATCACCCTCGCCGCAACCCTCGGCCTCTACGTGGGTGCCGAAGCCATGGGCGGGAACGGCGCCATCGCCGTCCTCATCTTCGGCATCGTCCTCGGAAACGGCTTCATGATCATGAAGAAGTTCGACCTCGAAGGCCTCGAGTTCAGTGACGCCCAACGCCAGTTCCAGGGCGAGATCGCGTTCCTCGTGCGCGCCTTCTTCTTCGTGTACCTCGGCGTCCTGCTGGACCCCTCCATCCTGTCGAACCCCGCGTTCCTGATCACCGGCGGACTCATCCTCGGCACATGCCTCGTGGCACGCTTCATCAGCGTGACCCTGGCCACCTGGAAGGAGGAGGAAGTCGACGGGGACCGTGGCCTCATGGCGTTCCTCCTGCCCCGCGGCCTCGCAGCGGCAGTGCTCGCGGGCCTCCCCATGCAGGCGGGCATCGCGGGCACCGAGAACTTCGTCGCGTACGCATTCATCACGGTCGCATCGACGAACCTCCTCGGCATGGCCGCGGTCCTCGTGTTCGAGCGGCGCGCAAAGGCCGGGGGTCGCGTGGCTGCGCCCACGGCGGACGGTGGCGCATTGGCCGGCTCCGCGCCATCGGACGATTGAGCACAAGGGGCCCCGTCGCGCGGGCGGAAGGGCTGCGCAGCGACGTCCCGCGCCTCCCGGCGGCCTCGTCGCCGGGGCGTTCCTCCGCGGGGGTCCACGGGCCGGCAGGGCGCCATCCGTGCCGGGGTGACCACGCCTGCCGCGGGGCCGGCCGGTCCGTCCGCCGCCGCCGGCCCCGCGAGAGGAGTGGCGCCCACCGGCCGGCGCCACGGTGCGCACCCGCGCGCCCCACGCCGCCCTGCCTGGCGCCCACCCGACGACGACGGTGACGGCCGACGCCGACCCGCGCGCCCCGCGAGGCGTTCGCCTGTTCGAGCCAGCGTTGTCTCCGCGCTCTCCATGCCCTCCGTGTTGATGGATTGTGCGACGGTGACAAACGCGGATCAGTCGCGCACCCGTCCGCCCGTTCGAGCCAGCGTTGTCTCCGCGCTCTCCGTGCCCTCCGTGTTGATGGATTGTCCGACGCTGACAAACGTGGACCAGTCGCCATCCCGCCCGCCCCCGCGTCTCATCTCCGCGCTCTCCGTGCCCTCCGTGTGGATGGACTGTCCGACGCTGACAATCGTGGAG
>JBFILE010000291.1:0-5090 GCA_041599855.1 Thermoplasmatota archaeon | reverse complement strand
GGCCTCCTCCGGGGGTCGCCTCCGGGGGTCGCCTTTGGGGGTCGCCTTTGGGGGTCGCCTCCGGGGGAGGTGGCGCGGGTGGAGGGGTGGGGTGCTACCGAGCCGCGCGAAGCGCGGCGAGGTTGGGGGTGGGCTGGGACTGGTGGTGGGCCAATCGCCACACAAACCCCTCGCGGCCCGCGCAACTTCGTGGCTTCGCATCGCCAGCATGCCCTCGGCCATCTGCGGCGTACCCCGCGAATGCCCTGACCTGACGTTTTTCTGCCAGGACCCCGTTCTCCACCCCATCCCTTGCCCGCGGGCCGCGTCGGAACTCGGCTCCGACGCCGCCCACGGATGCACGGCCCCCGACCCCGCGGTGGCTGTCGCCTACGACGAGGCCCCCTCATGAACCGGAAGCCCGCCACCACACCCGCCGCCGCCGCGGCACCCGCAGCGGCACCCTCACACCTCGCCGCCCTCATCCTCGCGGCCATCCTGCTCGCCTCGCCCGCGTCCGCCGGCTGGACCCAGCGGGACGGGAACGCGGCGCGCACCGGCGCCATCGATGATGGCCCCGCCTGGGGCGACGTGGCCCTGGAAGTGCAATTGCCCGGCGTTCCGGTGGGAACCCCCGCCATCGTCGGCCGGCACGTGTACGTGGGCACCTTCGACGGGACATTCCGCGGGTACGATCATCTCGATGAAACCGCGTGGTGGCGGATCGACCGGGACACCGGTGATGTTGAGAAGGTCGCCACATTCGCAAGCGGCGATTTCCTCGATCCCGCGTACCCCACGTTCTTCGTCACGCGGGAATCGCAGACCCTGGAAGCCCATGATTCGGAAACCGGGCGCCGCCTCTGGTCCATCGCCGGAGTACCGTCCGTGCAGGCGACGGAGGGCTCGTCGCTGGTGTGGAGCCGCAGCGCCTGGACCGATGACGTCGTTTTCGTGCCGTTCGTGGCGGAGCAGCGATTCCCCGGTTCATTCACGCCGAACGTGGAGCGTGGCGGCCTTGTTGCCCTTGATCGCGCCACCGGGGAATTCCTCTGGGAGGTGGACTCCCCCGACCTCCAGGCGAACCTGACCGGCACCGGCATCACCATCGACGTGGCGGCAGATGACGAGGTCGCCATCCTCTACGTCATGGTCCAGACCGATGGCTTGAACCCCTTGGCGAGCCGCCGCGTCGTGTACCGGGCCATCGCATTCGACGCCCCCACGGGCGACTTCCTGTGGGAGATCAGCGACGAGGTGCCTGTGAGCCTCAACGTGGCGGGTCAGAGCGTGCTGCCGGGCGTCCCCCGGTTCACGGGCGGCGAACCCGTCCTCACGCCCACGTTCGCCTTCATCCGCACGGACCGATTCCTCGCGCTGAACCCATCGTCCGGGGCTCGGATCTGGACGAGCGAAGCCGGCCTCGCCGACCCCGTGGCCGTCCGCGGCATGGTCGGGGGAGGATGGCGGGATGGCGTCCTCGTGGGCCACACCGCCGGCACCATCTACCGGCTTGACCCCGCGACGGGTGCGATCATGTGGCAGGACACCCAGCACGACAAGGCCCGGTTCTTCTCGGTCATCCACGACGCGATCAGCCCCCGGGAAGTCTTCACGCCCATCCTGTGGTCCAGTCCCGGCGGCAATGAGCCGATCACCCGCGGCATCGAGGCCCGGGACATCGAGAGCGGAAAGCGCCTTTGGGACTGGAAACGCCAAGACACCCTCGGCCCGTCATCCGGCATTGCATCCATGGAGTCCATCGGCGACGGGATTGCGGTGATGCCGTTTTACGACGGCACCGTCGTCATCCTCGGCCGGACGGGAGCGTCCATGCCTGCCGCGGCCTTGGCCGACACCGCGTACCCGGCCGTGGACGAAACGATCCGGGTGGACCTCGGTGGCTCTGCCGGGACCGCACTCGGAGCGCCCACCCGCTTCCGCGCGGACTGGGGCGACGGACTCGTGACCGATTGGCAGCAGTCGCCCGTCTTCGAGCATGCGTACACGCGGGACGGGCCCGTGACCGCCCGCTTCACGGTGGGGAACGATGCCAACCAGACGCGAACAACCGCCGTCACCTACCGCGTCGGCGAAACCGCTCCCAATTTCCTGTCAACAGCCTTCTCGCCCGAGAACCAGGAGCTGACGTTCTTCGTCCTCGGTCTTGCGTTCACGGGCGCCATCGCGCTCTGGGGATTCATCCGGATCCGCCGGCGGCTCGGCCTCCTCCAGCGCGAACTCCTGACTGTGAACACCGCATACCAGGAGTCAAAGGGCCGCATCGCGGAGTGTGAGCGCATCCTGGGCGAACGACGGGCCCACGCACACGTGCTCCTCACGGAAGGGAAACTGGACGAGAGCAAGTTCGCGCTTCTCGAAAAGCGCATCGATGAGCTTCAACGCCAGGCGCGCACCGGGCTCATCGACGAACGCCTCGACTACCTGCCACGGGGCCTTGCCCGCCACCTGGAGCGGATGCTCGTGGACGGGACGATCTCCCAGTGGGAGCAGGAGGCGTTCGAGGCGCTCCTGGAACGGGATCGGTTCCTGACCGGCGAACAAAAGCGGCAGGTGCGGGAAGTGGTGCGGGACTGGGCGCAGCGGGATCAGCGGATTGCTCCTTGATCCCCGGTAGGCGAGTGCGCGTTGCGCCCCCCGCAACCTCTCGCAGCGGCCAGCCGACCGCCCATGCACGCGAGAGGGCAGCCCTCGGCTCCATTGTCGAGCGCCCACTGGCGCCACGCCCCGTCCTGTGAGGCACGGCCTGCTCATTTCGTGATCGTGAACGCATCGATCATCGACCCGGTCTCCGCGCTCACCACCTCCACGTGAAGGGTGGTGGGCGATGCCGTGATCTGCACGTGTTGGTGATCGGAGTCGTTCGCGACCTTCCGCCACGGTGCCGCCACGGCCTGATCGATCCCGTATAGCGCCCGACCTCCGCCACCCAGCACCATGTACAGGGTTCCTTCGTCATCGTAATCGTTCGTGCCGGTCTGGCGGGCGTTCCCGTTCACCAGAGGATGAGAGCGCTGGTAGTTGTGCTCGTGCCCCGTGAGGACGAGGTCGACCCCGTACTGCTGGAACAACGGAACCCATTCCTCCTGGATGAGCTGCTGGGCGTCATGGGACCCCCCGTCCGAGTACACGGCATGATGGAGTTGAACGATGGTCCACGAGGTCCCCGAGTTGTACGCGCGGATGAGTTCCGCAAGGAGGCGGTCCTTGGTTGCCGCGTTCGGCCCCTGGGCACTTTTCGGACACCGGGAGTCCGGCCCCGTCCCGGCCATGCAGGCTTCGCTTGAGGCCATTGAGATCACGCTGACCGGCCCTGCCCGGAAGCCGTAGTGGAGTTCATCGTCCGGAAGCACCCAGCGCTCGCTGAACTGATGGTACCGCGTGGCGTCGTTCTCGAATTCATGGTTTCCTGCCACCGGCATCGTGGGCACCGTGGAGAATGTGGGCGCGAACATCCCATTGAATGCTGTCCAGATTTCAGCGGGTTCGTACAGGTCGTTCCCGGTCACGGGGTCCTTGGCCGACCTGTCCGCATAGGATAGATCTCCGGGGATAAGGAGCATATGCGGATCAAAATCAAGGATTTGGTCCTGGATCAGGAACGGGGAGGAAGTTGCGCCGGCATACGGCGCCCCGTCGTGGTAGCCAGGGGTCCCGATGTCCGCCCATGACGCAATTCGGATGGTGCCGGATGCGGGCGGCGGCATGCGGATCGGGGTCCACGGGAACAACGTGTCCAAGCCGCAACGGATCCTGTACTCAAGGGTTGTTGCGCCGCCCACGAGGGGAATCTTCGCCCCATGCATGGTGCCGGTGCCCCCATAGGTCGTCTGACCCACTACACTGCCCGAGGCAACGCTGGTCGATCCGCCTGGCTCCCGGTACTGCACTGTGCCGGAACCCGCGGGACACGTCCCGGCAAGCTGCCACTGGATCCACAACCCGTCCACAATGCCAGTGGTTCCAAGCAACGTGGCGGGGTCCGTTTCGATACCGAGTGAGAACGTGGTGTGAACGCCCTCGGCCGTGGGTGCGCCCGGAGTTGCCGTCGGCGCTCCCGCCACCCCATCGCCCAGCACTTCCGATCGGGCAATATCCAAACCAGGAAGCACCGCGGCCAACGCGATTGCCAGCACCAAGGCCCCGAGAGGCCAAGAAGATCGAACCATGTGACGGGAAGGGCCGGGCCTTCTTTGACGGTTTGGGTCTGACGGCGGAGGATTGCGAGCCATCGCGGCCCATCCAAAGCGTCCGGATGCCGCCTGAGAAACCCTAATCCGCCCGCGACTCCTCTGCCCGTCGGGGAGGTCCAGCATTGAGATCCATCATCATCGCGCTGCTCATCATCATCCCGGCGCTTTCCGGTTGCGTGGCCACGAACGACCTGATTGAAGCCGCGGAGGACGCGGCGGCCCGGCAAGAGCGCCCGGATGTCGCCATGGTCGCTCCCGACATGGCGTACTACGCCGTCAAGGCGGCCGGCGTGGAAGGCGCGCGATTCGCGGAGGTCAACCCGGGCTACCATACCCTGGAGGCCATCATGGCGAAGGTGGATGCCATCGCGAAGGCGTGGCCGGACGTGGTGCGCCTCGAAATCATCGGCGAATCCAATGAGGGTCGCCCATTGAAGGCGCTCGTCTTCGACGCCCTCTCCCCGGCGGATGCCCCCGTCGCGTTCATCGACGGCGGCCACCACGCGAACGAGTACGAAGGTGTCGAAAGCACCCTGTTCCTCGCCGATTTCCTCGCCACGAACGGTCAGGCGAATGCCACGATCCGCGGCGTCCTTGAGACGACCGAGGTGTGGGTCGTGCCCCTCGTCAGCCCCGACGGCTATACGCGCCAAAGCCGATACAACGCGAACGCCGTGAACCTGAACCGCAACTACGATTTCGAGTGGTGCGCGGAGGGAGCAAGCAACAACTGCGAAACCACGCCCCTTGGCCCTTCGGGCGAGTACGCGGGACCCAAGGCGTTCTCGGAGCCGGAAACTCGTGCGATCCGGGACGCGACACTTGCCCTTGGCGACCGGCTCGCGTACTACGTTTCCCTGCACACTGCGGCCCATTGCATCACGAGTCCGTGGACCG
>JBFILE010000290.1:0-5096 GCA_041599855.1 Thermoplasmatota archaeon | reverse complement strand
TCCGAGGGCCGCCGGAAGACGCGGTCGCTCGACAAGGACGGCGACAGCGTGGCCGATTACGTGGACGCGGTCAAGACGTCCCTCCTGGATCTTGCCATCACGTACACGGACACGGACCAGCCGCGTACCCTGTTCAAGGGTGAGACGGCGACCGTGAAAGGCCGTGTCACCCTCGCCCACGACCCCTCGAAGGGCATCGGCGGCATCGCCGTCATCGCGAACCTCGACAAGGTCACGGGGTCGCCGGCAGGGGTCATCGGCCTCGCCGTCACCGATCCCAACGGGCGCTTCGAGATGGCGATCACCCTCGTCAAGGACCGATCATACACGATTCCGTCCTCGGTGAACCGCACCGTCGTCTTCGGCGCCACGTACGCGGGCGGCGACGTGGTCAGTTGGACCCTCGACACCGAAGCCCTGCGCCCGGACCACAGCCGCAAGCTCTTCCTGTGGACGTACGGCGTCGCCGCCACCGAGAACCGGTACTCGTTCCCCGGGACCCCCTGTGCGGGGGTGTGTGCCTCGGGCACCTTCACCGCCGAGGGCGTTGTCGGCTCCTTCCCGACCCCCTACACCCACCCGGACCTCCTCAGCCTGAAGACCGCGACCCGCATCGACAGCCCGGCGCGGATCCTCACCGAGAACGAGAAGCGCGTGGACGCGACCGCGCGTCTCCTCGATGCCGCCGGTGACCCGGTCGCGAAGGCCCGTGTGAAGATCACGTGGCGCGGCGTGGACCAGACGGTGACCACGGGGAGCGACGGCAGTTTCAAGATCGCATTCGACGTGGGCAAGTTCGACCTGCCGCGGACCGAGCCCCTCGCCGTCTCCTTTGCCGGGCAACCGCCCGGGGACCGGTTCTGGGATCGGGCCTCGAAGACCGTGGACGTGGCCGTCGCGTTCCCGACGACCCTCACGGGCGGCGTGGACGAGCGGGCGAATCCGTCCCGGGAAGCCGTCGCCGGCGGCACCGTCGTCGTGGTCGGCACCCTCCTCGACTACCGGGGCCAGCCCATCGCCCGCGAGAACGTGAGCGCCAAGTTCCTCGGAAAGGAGACTGCCGCGCTCACCGATTCCGCCGGCCGGGTCCGCATCGTTGCGGCCGTGCCGTTGACGGCAACCGTCGGGAACCAGCCGATCACCCTCTCCTACAAGGGCGAGAATCCCCTGTATGCGGCGAGCACGGCGGATGCCGGCATCGTCGTCATCAAGCAGGTGGCGGCGCTGACCCTGTTCCCGGCACCGGACCCGGGCCTCACGGCCCTCCTCCAGAAGTCGGGGGCGAACGTGTCCGCCAACATGGTTCCCCACCTCATCACGAAGGAACTCGTGGTTACCGGGCGCCTCCTCGACCAGGGTGGTGCCGCGGCCCGCGACCAGACCGTCGGCGACGCCCTCAAGGTGACCGTGAGCGCCCCCGGATTCCAGACCACGGTCCGGGTGGACAACGCGACCGGGAACTTCCGGATCACGATCCCCGAGACCGCGTTCAACCAGCCGGGGCCGTACCGCATCACCGCGCGGTTCCCGGGGAGCACGTTCTACGCGGGCGCATCCACCGAATCGGTCGCCCTCATCACCACGAAGACGACCCTCTCGGGTGTCGGCGGCGACCTCATCCGGGGCCGGAACGCCACGATCACAGGGACGCTGAAGGACGACATCGGCCATGGGCTCGGCGGGTCCACCGTCCGCGTGCTCCTGCGCGACGCAGTGATGGGCACCGGTGTCACCGGCACCGACGGCACCTTCCGCGTCACGTTCCCCCTTGCCCGCGAGTCGATCCTCGGCCCGACCCGGGTCACCCTGCAGTTCAACGGATCCAGGGATGGCGCCCGCCTCGCGGCACCGGACATGGATCTCCCGGTCCGCATCCTGTCCGCGACCACCCTGCGCATGCAGGACAAGACGCTTCCCGTCGGAACCGTCACGTTGAACGGGACGCTCTTCGATGACCGAGGGGTCCCCGTGGGCGGGGAACGCATCCGCGTCACCTTCGATTCCAAGCCTGCCGGTGAGGGAACGACGGACATTCAAGGGGTCTTCGAGGTCCTCCACGCCACGGGCCCCGTGACCGCGCGGGACTACGGCGTCCGCGCCCGGTTCCCGGGGAGCGTCCTCTATGCGCCGAGTGAAGGGAACTCCCTGATCCAGCTGAAGAGCACGAGTCAGATCCTCATCGATTCCATGAGTTCCGCCGTGCGCACGCGCGGCTTCTTCCTGAACGGGACCCTCGTTTCAGGAGCGGGGCAGCCCGTGGGCGGCGGGGTCGTCGAATTCACCCTGCTCCCGAACGGGACCCTCACCCGCGCCTTGTCGTTCGGCAAGACGACGACGAACCCCCAGACCGGGGTCTTCAACCTCACGACCACGGTGCCGAGTGGGATTCCCCTTGGCACGTATCCGCTGAAGATCCGCTTCCCCGGGGACACGAACCACGTCGCCAAGGAGATCCTCGTGGCCGTTGAGGTGGTCTCGTTCACCGAGATCCGCGTCCAATTGCCCGGACGGCTCGCAGTCGGGGAGACATTCACGGCCCGTGTGAGTCTCGTGAACGATGCCGGGGAACCCGTTCCCAACGCCATCGTGTACGTCCAGTTCAGCGGCTACCGGTTCCCCTTCACGTTGAAGACCGGGGAGGACGGCACCGCCACCTTCCCGGGCAAGGTCCTCGAACCGGGCGCGAGCGAGGTCCGCTTCGCCTTCGCGGGGGACAATTCCCTGCTCAGCGCACAGGACAGTCGCGCCATCCGCATCCAGGGCGGCGGCCTCATCCCGGACGAGGCGCGCACATGGACGTACGTGGGCATCGCCCTCGTCGTGTTCGCCATCATCGCCGCCGGGCTCGTCTTCTGGTGGCGCCGCAGCCAGGTGGAGGAAGCCCGCCAGATCCTTGCGGAAGCGGAAGCGAAGCTCCTTGCCGGGAACGAGTACATCGCGACGATCCTCGCCGCGTACAAGCGCCTCGTCGAACACCTCGTCAAGTACGGGTACACGGCGAAGGCGAGCATGACGGCGCAGGAATTCGCCCTGGCGGCGAAGGCCGCCCTCCCCGTGCGTGCCGAGCCCCTGGATGAACTCGTCACCCTCTTCGAGGAGGCGAGGTACTCGCACCACGCCATCGGTGCCCGCGAACGTGACCGCGCCATCGCGTGCCTCACGGCCATCAACCGCGACATGGCGAAGGCCGGGGACGCGCCCCGGTCACCCCCGCCGCCTGAGACCACGGGAGGTTCCGCATGAAGATCCTTGGACGCGAAACAAGTGGAAAGACCGTGATCGGCATCGTCGCCGTCGTCCTGATCCTCGTGGCAAGCACCGTGGCCATCGTGATGGCGCCGGAACCGCAGCTTTCCGCGTATGCGGACGATGCGGATGACGCCGGGAAGGCCCGCACGTTCCTCCTTGAGCGCGGGTATGCGACGGGGTCCATCGGCGCGAGCCCCCTCGTCCTCGACGGCGTGACGGACCCGGAGTCCATGGTCGTCCTCGTCCTCGGCGTCGAGGTCCCGTACCGGACCAGTGAGCGCAACGCCCTCATCGACTTCGTCGCCCGCGGCGGCAACCTCGTCCTCGCCGACGACTTCGGCTACGGGAACCTGCTCTCCACCGAGTTCGGCGTCACCTTCCAGGGCGTCCCCATCCGCACGAAGGAATTCCTGGGCCGCATCGAGGTCGCGAACGCCACCTCCGAAGTGGACCCCACGAACCACTTCCAGATCGCATTGAACGACGGCACCGCCCTCCACGTGAGCGAGAAGGCCCGGCCCGGAGGCCGCGTCCTCGCCCGCGCGGTGAACGTGTGCTACGACAACCTGAACGACGGGTGCACGTCGGCGTCCGCCACCTTCCAGGAGGAAGCCGTCGTCGCCTTCACCATGCCCCATGGCGAAGGCCGCGTGGTCTTCGTGAGCGATCCCCACATCTTCGCGACCGGCATGCTCGGTGTCGCAGGGAACGAGAGGTTCCTCCGCGAGATCATCGAGATCCTCCTCCCGAGCGAAGGGATCGTCGTCTTCGACGAATCCCGCCACGGCCACGGACCCGCGACCACCGTGATGGCGGCCGGCCTCGGCGGCATCGTCCTTGCAACCAAGGACACGGTCCTCCGATGGGTCGCCGGCGTGAGTGCCCTCATCATCGTGGCCTCCATCGCCCTCTTCGTCCGCCGCGAGGAGCCCATGCGTCAGCATCGGCCCGACCTGGACACGGCGACACCCCTCGCCAAGAGTGCCCCCGCCGAGCGCCTCCGGGCCATCGCGCGGACCAAGATCATCTCCGTCCACAACCTCCGCGTGGAGGACGTGACCGCGGCATCCCTCGGTGCCGCTGTGACGGATTCGCGCATGAAAGAGCTCGTCGCGAGCGAAAACGGTATAAATGCGTCTGGAGACTCCGAGGCCGTCAGGGATCTCCTCGCCCGGATCCGCTCTTATGGCAGGCGCGACGCGTCTGCCCCGTAGATCTCACCCCAAGGTGTTTGTGCCATGGCTTCCACGAAATCGGTCCCGGTCGGCTCGCCCCAAGCGCGCCCTGTCGATCCCAACGTCACCCGCCTCGCTGAAACGATCACGAAGCTCATCGACGAGGTGAACAAGGTCATCGTCGGCAAGCGCGACGTGCTCGAGCTCGTCGCCATCAACATCCTGAGCGGTGGCAACATCCTCTTCGAGGATTTCCCGGGGATGGCGAAGACGCTCATGGCGAACACGTACGCCCGCGCCGCGGGCTGCGACTTCCGCCGTATCCAGTTCACGCCCGACGTGCTCCCCGGTGACATCACGGGGACGTACGTCTTCAACCAGCAGACGAGCGAGTTCAATTTCCGCCCCGGGCCGATCTTCACGAACTTCCTCCTCGCTGACGAAATCAACCGTGCCCCGCCGAAGACCCAGTCCGCTCTCCTCGAAGCCATGCAGGAGCGCCAGGTCACGGTGGAAGGCGCGACCTTGAAACTGGACAAGCCGTACCTGGTCATGGCGACGCAGAACACGGTCGAGCAGGAAGGGACGTACCCCCTCCCGGAAGCCCAAATGGACCGGTTCCTCATGAAGCTCAGCGTCGGTTACCCGAACCGGGCGGATGAGGCCGAGATC
>JBFILE010000289.1:0-5159 GCA_041599855.1 Thermoplasmatota archaeon | reverse complement strand
GGACGGATCCGCTCGAACTGATGGATCCGGCGGGAAGTCTTCACCAACCCGGGGTACAACCGTTTATCACCTTGACCGGACTGGCGCCAACGAGGACTAATCCTGGATCGATTTCTTGTCGTGATTCTCGCATGTGCATTGATTGCCGCACTCGCCCCTGCCCACGCGGCAGAGCGTCCAGTGGACGACGCGGACATGGTTTTCCTCCTCGACCGTATTTCGTCATCAAGCGGAATCACCCTCACCTTGGATGACATCGTGGACGCCAGCGGCCCCGCCGGGCAGGAGCAGGTGCGCCTCGGAGACGTGCTCGCCGATCTCGTTGCACAGGGGCCGGCGATGGGGATCGACCTCGCCGGTGCCGAAGCCAAGACGACCTCCGTGGACGGGGACTTCCCGCTCGCCGGCGACATCTACGTGTACGAGATGGTGTTCGGCGCGAACGGTTGCGGAACCGTCAGGACGACCGCGGAAGACGCGGTTGTGGGAGTGCCCGACGGCACTGAGGTCGTGCGCACACGTGCAGGCATGGTCGAGAGTGCCATGACGAAAGCGGACTCGGCCTGGGCCATCGCGATCGCGTTCGTGCCCGAAACCGGGCTGGTCGATTACGTCATCTATGACAACCTGGACGTGGCCCTTGTGGGCGAAGTCGGCATGTCCGACTGCCGCTTTTTCAGCTACATGGGGATTCCGCTCATGTCGTACCACGAAGCCCTTGGATTCGGCGTGATCACCGATGATGCGGAGACGGGCGTCCTGCCCGCCCCGATCTGAACAAGGTTCATGGCGCTCATGGCGTCCGGCGCGGGACTCCCCCCGCCCGGCGCGACATCGGCTTGTCAAGGTCGTGAAGGATTGGCGTGGGGATCCTGGCCGGTTCCGTCCCGGCCTCCGATTGGTTGTTTCCGATCCGGTCCTGTTGTCAAGCGATTGGGGCGGCGGGCGCCCGACGGGCTTCCACGGCCGCACGATCCGGTCATCCGAAGCGATCGAACGCCTCCGGATACGTGACGCGCCCACTCGAAACCTCCAGGTCGCCGGAGCGGAGTTCGTACACCTGGAACACGGGATCCGGGACGTCGTACACGACATCCAGGCCACAGGCCCGGGCGGGGGTGAAGCCGAACCGCGAATAATATCCGGG
Organism: Thermoplasmatota archaeon; assembly: GCA_041599855.1. GTDB lineage: Archaea > Thermoplasmatota > SW-10-69-26 > JACQPN01 > JAJPHT01 > JBFILE01. Next base: position 4,012 of record JBFILE010000289.1, on the reverse strand, counting down.
ATCCCCGACGAGGACCACGAACGAGAATCCCAGACGCCGGGCCTCTGCGAGGCCTCGTTCCATGAGGGCGGTTCCGACGCCTTGGCCCTGGGCCGCGGGCTCGACGCCGATGGGGCCGAGTGCGAGGGGGCGGACATGATCCGGCCGGTGCTCGACGGCAACCGTTGAAAACAGGGCGTGGCCGATCACGCGGCGGTCCCGGACCGCGACCAATGACAGGGCCGGAACAAACGCGGCTGTCGGGCGGATGGCATCCACGATCCTGCCCTCGGCCGTGCCATCGAACGCTGCGTCGTGGACCCGGCGGATCGCAGGTGCATCCGGGACGCGCTCCGCGCGGACCTCGACATGGGGGTTGGCGGTCATGGAAAATGGAATGCGGACGGGCGAGGCTGCCCGTCCGTCGAAGGATGCGGCGGGCGTTCACCCGTACCGGTACTTCACGCCGAAACTTCCCCGCGGGTTGTTCCACTTCACGGACCCGGGCGTGCACATGATGTCGCACGTGCCGCATTCCACGCAGTCCTCGTACTGGAACTGCATGACGCCGTCCACGAGGGTGAAGCATCCTGCGGGGCATCCGTACATGCACATGAAGTGCGGGCACGTCTTGCAGATGTCCTGGTCGATGGTGATGTGCGCGTGCTCGGGGCTGTCGAAGTTGTAGCTCGTGGTGCCGAGCCGGGCCTTGATCTCAAGAACGCTGTCGGGAAGTTCGGTCATATGCTGCGGCCTCCTTTCATGAGGGTCTTGGCAAGACTCCACTTGCCGATGTTCTTCTCCTTGAGCTGGTTCTTGACGACGTCACGGACCAGGTCCTTCGGCTGCATGTCGGCCGTGAACAACTCCTTCATGACGCCCTCCACAAGGGACGGGACGGGGCCGTGCATATTGTCGTCCCAGATGAACTCGTGCATGTGTTTGAACTTCTCGAAGTCCTTGAGGATGTACGAGTTCTCGATGCGGCGCGAGTACGCGCTGAGCGTCGCGTGGGAGTAGTCGCCCTTCTTCTTCGCCTCGATGACTGTGTCGGCGGCGAGGAGGCCGGAGCGGATGGCATAGTTCATGCCGTGGATGACGAGCCCATTGGAATAGACGAGGCCCGCGGCGTCACCGGAGATGAGCCAGCCGTCGCCCGCGAGCTGCGGGACGATGTTGAGGCCACCCTCGGGAATGAGGTGGGCGCCGTACTCCACCATCTTGCCGCCCTTGAGGAGCGGGGCAACGGAGGGGTGCAGGCGGAAGTCCTCCATGATCTTGTGGGTCCAGACGCCCTTCTCCCAGATCGAGTCGAGGTTGACCACGATTCCGAGGGAGATGGTGTCCTTGTTCGTGTAAAGGAATCCACCGGCCTTCGCGCCGTTCTCGAGGTACCCGAGGACGTACTCGTGGGCGACGCCTTCGCCCGGGCCGATGTTGAAGCGTTCCTGGATGGTCTCTTCACTGAGTTCGATGACTTCCTTGACCCCGAGCACGTAGTGGCGGCGGTCGAGTTTGCCACGGACTCCGAGGTCCATGGAGAGGCGGGAATTGCAGCCGTCGGCGAGAAGCACGCAGTCCGCGGTGATGGTTTCGCCGCCTTGTTCGACACCGATGACCTTGCCGGCCTCGTTCCGCTTCAGGTGCTCCACGTTCACGCCGTCGACGACCATGCCGCCGACTTCGCCGACCTTGCCGGCGAGCCACTCGTCGAAGCGGGCGCGGAGAACGGAGAATCCGTTGTGGGGGGCCTTCTTCCATTCCTCGGTCGAGAACTGGGCGCTGAACCCGGATTCCTTGGTGAGGAAGTTCACGCCCTTCATGGTGATGGGGCGCTCCACGGGCGCCTCCTTGTACCAGTCGGGAATGATCTCGGCGAGGTCGTGGCCCCAGAGGACGCCGCCCGAGAGGTTCTTGGAACCAATGGGTTTCGAGCGGTCCACGAGGAGCACGTTGACTCCGTTCGCGGCCATTTTGTACGCGGCCGCGGAGCCCGAGACCCCGGCGCCCACGACGATGCAGTCGAAGTCCGCCATCTGAATACTCCGATCCGGGGAATCTTGGGCTGCGCCTTAAACATATGGCACTCGCGACCCCGGCGGGGGGCGGACGTCATCGGAAATATCCCGTTATTCCGCATCCCAACGGCTGGACGATGGGCGCCCATCATCCGAGGCACCTGCGGGCGCGGCAGTCGGGCAGCATGGCCCGTGCCCCTTCGACAATTCCCATGGCGCGCCCCTTTTCAATGAGGACCGCAGTCCGGGGGCGGCATGGCGCGGGCGTTCTCCGTCGTGAAGGATGCCGCGATTGCGATCGGCGTCGTGGGCCTTCTCCTGTTTTCCCTTTACGCGTACGCCGGCGTGTGGCCTCCGGTGGTCGTCGTCGAGTCCGGGTCCATGATGCATGCTTCCGTACCGTTCGGCCGGATCGGCACCATCGATCCGGGGGACCTGGTCGTCGTGAAGGAGCAATCCCTTGCAGACGTGGAAACATGGGCGGATCATGCGGGCGAATCGTACGGGGACTACGGTGATGTCGTCGTGTACTTCCGCCGCGGCGATACGAACACCGTGCCCATCATCCACCGGGCCATGACGTGGGTGGACGTGGACACGTCTTCCGCCACCGCGAAGTATGTCCTCACGTGGCCCGCCGGCATGGACTGCGGGAACGGTCGCCGGTCCCCGGACGGGTCCGCATGCGAGTACGGCTCCCGCGGCATCTACCTCCCGAGGCTCGGTTTCGACGAGCAGGAAGGGCGTGGGTTCACCCGCGATGCCGGGTACCGTCCGCCGTCCAGCGGATTCATCACCCAGGGGGACAACCCGATCACCAACGGTGGTAGCGATCAGGCGACCGGTCTGTCCCCGAGCCCCGTCCAGCCGTCGTGGTTGCAGGGCGTGAGCCGAGGGGAACTGCCTTGGCTCGGGCTCATGAAGCTCGCGGTGGCCCCCCAGTTGAACGAGGAGAATCCGCCGAAGGATTGGATCCGGGTGTGGAACTGCTACGCGCCCCGGGACCTCTGGATCATGCTCGTGATCTCCATTGCCGCGCTCATTGCGGTGCCCGTGGGAATCGACGCGCTGAAGGATTGGCGCGCGTCGCGCAGGCAGGAGAAGGACTGACCGCGACGGGGTCGTCATCGCGCGGCGTGGCGCCTTGTTGCCCTATCGCCCATCGCCCGGCGATTTTCCGCCCCTCCCGCAGTCGTCTCGCGGTTTACCCTCCCCGGGTTCGTCCCACGATCGTCCCCCGTCCTTTCCCACCCCGCGACCCTATTCCTCGGGGTCGTCATCATCGCGTTTTGCGTGCAGCTTGTACGCGATGAACCCGCCCGCTCCGAGGACGGCCAGCGTGATGCCGACCAACGGACCGACGCTCATGAGCTTCGCTCCGAAGCCCGGCGCAGGGGCGCCGCCCGCCACCATGATGTCGCCGATCCGCGTCGTGTCCCCGTTCTTCACATACGCGCATCCGACCGTCAGGGTGCTGCGGGTCTCCGGCGTCCAGATGCGAAGATCCTCGTGGTCGTCGATGTTCAGGAGCTGCGTTTGCACGCTGAGCGCCTCGATGTGGATCTCCTGGGCACGCGACCCCTTGTTGACGACCCGGATCGTGTACGCCGTGCCGCTGGCGAGGTCCAGGGTGGGAGGAGTCATGACGCATTCGTCCACCGTCAGCGTAACAATGGTGGGCGTTGCCGCCGCGACCGCCGGCGGAATGGACAATCCCCCCACGAGTGCGAGGATGACGTATGCCTGAATTGGTGAGGATCGCACAAGGCGCCGCCGATGTACGAGGTACAATTCCTTGCATGTACAGGCGTCGAACGGAACGGGGCCGTGGGGGGATGCCGACCGGAGCGGGGTGTCGGGGGCCCCGGCGGGGCCCCTTCGGCACCGGCCTGCCTATTTTCCCTGGAATTCGGGCTCCCGCTTCGAGAACAGCGCCGTCACGCCTTCCATCGCGTCCTCCGTCGAAAGCAGGATGCCGAATGCCGCTGCCTCGAGTTCCGCGCCTTGCTCGTTCG
>JBFILE010000288.1:0-5183 GCA_041599855.1 Thermoplasmatota archaeon | reverse complement strand
GTCACACCCACCCCTCGCTGCCCGGGCGATTCCGTTACGTTGGCACTGTCGGTGGCGGGGGGTCCCTGACGGAGGGCGACGCGGGGGGGCCAATGGTCGTACCCCCTTCCGACAATCGGCATGCGCGGGTCGTGGAATCGAGGGCCCGCGAGGGTGCGCCGGATCGCGCCATCACTCTGGCGGTGCCGGGGCCCGCACTGCGGTCACGAACCATGCATCCGACCCGTCCTCCTCATCGAACGTGGTGAGGAACCGCGCCCGTTCGACTTGGACGTCCTTCCACCCGGCATCCTTCGAGAACACGTCCCGAAGCTCCGTTTCCGTGAGGCCGACCGGGCCGGGGCCGAGGGGGCGGTCCCGGTCGAACACGAGGGCCGCATACAACCCGCCGTCCGCGAGTGCGTTGCGGACGTTGGCGACGTACACGTGGCGGTCCGCGGGGTCGAACACGTGGAGGACTCCGGTGTCCACCACGGTCCCATACCCGGTTCCGAGGGCGCCCGGCTCCATGGCATCCGCGGTGCGGAACGTGGCCTTGCTCCCCTGTTCCCGGGCCTTGCGTTTCGCAAGCCGGACGGCCGCCTCCACCAGGTCCACACCGGTCACGTCAAGCCCACGGTCGGCGAGCCAGATGGCGAGTTCGCCGGTGCCGCAGCCCACGTCGAGGACGGGCCCTTCGACACGGCCGGCTTCCGCAAGGGCTTCGAACGCGGGCTGCGGTTTCCCGATGTCCCACGGCGGGTGGCCCTTGTACGCGGTTTCGAAATGGTGCGCGCCGACGGTCGAGAGTCGCCCTTCCACGCTCGCCATCACACCCCGCTCGTGGAGAAGCGCCACCACCCCGTCGACGCCGAGGGCCTGGACGGGGGTGAGGGCGCCGCGCCCCGTGATGGTGCCGTCCGCGAGCGCGATGGCGAAGCGCGCCGCGGTGAACGCGGTGAGCCCGTACGGGTCTCGTCCGCGCACGATGCCGCGCTGGATGCGCCCATCGGATGCCCGGGTCGCTTCTGCAAGGATGGTGAACGTCGCCTTCGCGCGGGCCTCCGGGGACGCACCCTCCTCCGCGCCGGAGGCGCGTGATTCCAGGAAGTGGGCAACACCCGGCACCTGCCCGATAAGTCCCATGACGGGCCACGAGAGGGACAGTTGCCGGGCCTGCTTCCGCGGCATGGTGAAGAACGTGCGAACCGTGCGGGCCCCTGTTGTCCGCGGCGCCGTGGCCACATCACCCCACGGGATGAACGCGGCCTCCCGTTGCCCGAGCGGTTCCGGGAACCGGAACGTGCGGCGGAACCGCCCCGGCGGCCCCGGCCGGAAATGCCCGTCCCGGTACCACCATCCGGCCCCGGCGCTCGCGGCCATGGTGCGGCGAGTGCCGCGGCTGGTCTGGGCGCGGGATGCGATGGCGATGTCGAGGGTCGACACGTCCCCGACACCTTCGCACGCAAGGGCTGCGGCAAGGTCGCTCGGGACAACGTCGAAGCCGGTGGCGTTGATGATGGCGACGCCTGCCGCGCGGGCCGCCGCATCGTGGGCGGCTGCGAGTCGGATCCACGATTGCTCGCCCGTGATGTCGGTGAAGTGGGTCTTGGCAGCGAGGGCGGCGTTCAACAGGGCGGGACCGGTGCGTTGGAAGGGTCCGGCCGCGGCGAGGAGGACCTTGGCGCGACCGGCCATCTGTTCCAATGCCTCCGCCTGATCGAGGGAGGCGACGATGGTCTCCGTTCCCGGTTTCAGGTCCGCCGCGAGGGCGGCGAGCTTGGCCCGATCGCGACCCGCGATCGCATACCGGATGCCTTCGCACCGGTCGAGTTCGTGAGCAATGAGGCGTCCCGTGTACCCGGTGGCTCCGTAGAGGACAACGTCGAATTCGCGGCGCGGCTCGGATGGCATCGGGCCGGGAGATGCGCGCACGTGGGATAAGGTTCTGGGCTTCGCGGCGTTCCCGTGCCCCGCACCCGAGGATGCACTGGGGAACGCGCGGTCGCTGGGATCCGCATGACCGAAGGCCTTGTGCATCGATCACGCCATGCCTGCCGCGGGCGTGACCCGTTGAAGCACGAAATCCTGTACCAGCCATCCTATTCCCTCCTGCGTGTCGAACTCGCGCCCGGTGAAACCGTGGACGCGGAAGGCGGGGCCATGGTGAGCATGAGTCCCGGCATCCGCCTCGAAACCACGACCCGGGGCGGAGTCCTGAGCGGCCTCAAGCGCGCCATCCTCGGCGGGGAATCCTTCTTCATGAACCGCTTCACCGCCGATGACACGGGCGAAGTGACGTTCGCGCCCGCACTCCCGGGCGACATCGCGAGCTTCGACCTCACGGGCCGCACCCTGTTTGCCCAATCCGGAGCCTACATCGCGAGCGGTGCCGGCGTCGAGGTGGACACGAAATGGGGCGGTGCGAAGACGTTCTTCTCGGGCGAGGGATTCTTTCTCCTGAAGCTCAGCGGGACGGGTCCGGTCTGGTTCTCCAGCTTCGGTGCCCTGCACCCCTTGGACCTGAAACCGGGCGAGAAGTACATCGTGGACTCCGGGCACGTCGTGGCCTTCGAGGAGAGTGTCGGGTACGACGTGCGCCGCGTGGGCGGATTGAAGAGCACGCTGTTCAGCGGCGAAGGCCTCGTGGTGGAACTCACGGGGCCGGGCCGCGCGTGGCTTCAGACGCGGAGCCAGGATGCGTTCCTCTCGTGGCTGAAGCCGCTCATCCCGGGTCGCCAGCAGGGGGAATCACGGGGCGGAATCACGTTCGGCAGCCAGTGATTGCGCGCGGGGCCGACCGTACGCGACCGGCGCGACATGGCGGACGGCGGGCCGCGGACATCGCCGACCGCATGCGGGGGAGGGCGCCACACCGGGGCACAACAAAGGTTTTCCTTGCCCGGCGCTCCTCCTTGGCCCATGCGCTCGCTCGCGACCCTCGCCCTGTTCGTCCTCCTCGCGCCTGCCGCGGCGGCCGGATTCGGCCCTGAAAACGACTCGGAGGCCCTGGCGTCGATCGGCGGGCCGGAGGACACGAAAGCGTACCCCGCGTGGCCCATCCTGACCGCCGATCTGCGGCAACTCGCCGCGGACTACCCGGACATCACGCGCCTTGTGAGCGCGGGCCGATCCACGGCCGGCATGGATCTTTGGCTCGTGGAAATCGCCGACTTCGAGAACCCGGACCGCATCCCGATCGGATCGCGCGAGGTCCTGTGGATCGATGGCGGCACCCACGCGAACGAATATTCCGGCGTCATGTTCGTGAACCACCTCCTCCACTTCCTCACAGAAGGATACGGGGTGAACGACACGGCCACGTGGATCGTGGAGAACCGCCACACGTACATCATGCCCCTCCTGAACCCGGAAGGCAGCATGAACGGGATCGGACGCCTGAACGACAACACGGTGAACATCAACCGGAACTATCCGGTGGGCTGGGGCGACCTCGCGGAAAACCCTGTGATGAACAACCCCGGCCCGTTCGCGGCGAGCGAACCCGAAACCCGCACCGCGATCGAGTGGTGGGAGACGACCCGGCCCGACTACATGGCCAGCATCCACTGCTGCGGGAACCTATGGCTGTACCCGTACGGCATCGAAGGCCGCGACCCCCACGTGGACGACATCCCTGTTTTTGAGCGCGTGTGCAATGAAGCCTACTTTGACGTGCGCGAGGATTGCGGCCCCATCTGGAGCACCATCTATCCTGCGAGCGGGTCCAGTGTGGACACCGCGTACGAGCAGGTCGGCGCCATCGCATTCGGCTTCGAGATGAGCGGCCGGGAAGCCCAACTCCTCTGGGGCCAGCCGTTCTCCATGACGCCCGCGCCGGAGACGGAGAGCGAGTCGTGGCGCGGCATCATGCACGCGTTCACGAACGTCCACCTGTACGGGGCGTACCCGGTGGTCACCCTTGATGCCATCGACGCAGGCAGCGTCCGCTTCCGCGTCCTGAATGACGGGTACGGAAACCTCACGACCGGCACCGTCCGCGTCGTGGACGCGAACGGCGTGCATCGTGTCGTGGACCTCCCCGCCCTCGCAGCCAACGCGACCGGTTCCGTCACGGTTCCCGGGACGTTCCGCGCCGGGGAATACGCGGTCAGCGTCGAGTACCTGAAGCGGCCCCTCGCGGACACGGGCGTCACCGATGCGCTCCTGCGTGCCACGGGTACCGCGGATGGACTGACCGGCACCTTGGATGCCGCAGTGTCCCTGAGTGATCTTGAGGTGCCGGTGGCCGAAGCCCCTGCGCCCATGATCGGCCTCGTGCTCGCGAGTCTCGGCGTGGCGGCGTTCCTGCGTCGAAGGTGAACGCCCAGACGGGCCATCAAGGCGAACCCAACGACCGGCACATGTCGCGGTCGCGCCGCACCAGCAGGACTACCGGGGGCGCCCGGCCGGGCCCAAGAACCAAACGCGTCGCGCCCCATGCCTGAGGCATGATCCCGAAGCGCCCATTCGGAAGGACCGGCAAGGAAGTGGCCGTCATCGGCCAGGGAACGTGGCAGATGCGGGACCGTCGCCCCGGCGGCGGCGGGGAGGAATCCCTTCGCCGTGGCCTCGACCTGGGTATGACCCACATCGACACGGCGGAATTGTACCGGGGCAGCGAAGAGGTGGTCGGCCGCGTCATCGAGGGCCGCCGGGACGAGGTCTTCCTTGTCTCCAAGGTGCTGCCGCAGAACGCCTCGGCAACGGGGACCCGGAACGCCCTCGAAACCAGCCTCGCGAAGCTCGGCACGGATCATGTGGACGTGTACCTGCTGCATTGGCGCGGGGGACAGCATCCGCTGGAGGACACGATGCGGGCCCTCGGGGACCTCGTGGATGATGGGCTCACGCGGCACCTCGGCGTGAGCAACTTCGACGTGGCCGACATGGAGGATGCGGCCGCCATCCTCGGTCCGGACCGGATCGTGGAGAACCAGGTCCGGTACCACCTGGAGGACCGCGCCATCGAGGCGGAAACGATCCCGTACTGTCACCGTCACGGGATTGCCGTCGTCGGGTACTCCCCGTTCGGCAGCGGGCGATTCCCGGACGGGAAATCGCCGGGCGGGCGCGTCCTCGGCGAGATTGCGGGCCGCCTCGGGAAGACCCCCCGTCAGGTGGCGCTCGCATTCCTCACGCGCGACCCGTCCGTGTTCGCGATCCCGAAGGCGGAGAGTCTCCCCCATGTGGAGGAGAACGCG